>NZ_QPFC01001245.1:0-4559 GCF_003427465.1 Nocardiopsis sp. TNDT3
CCCCCCCCCCCACGCCGCCTACTTGCCGACCGCGTTCGGCCTGGTGCCGTCCGCGTACAGGTCCACGCCCTTGGGCTCCTTCACCAGGGTGACCCCGAGGAAGGAGACCGCGCAGGCCACGACGATGTAGACGCCGATCGACCACGAGGCGCCGGTCTCGGTGAGCAGCAGCTCGGCGATCATGGGCGCGAAGGCGCCGCCGAGGATCGCGCCGAGGGCGTAGCCGATGGACACGCCGGAGTAGCGGACCTCGGCCGGGAACATCTCCGCGTACAGCGCCGACTGGGGGCCGTAGCTCAGGCCCAGGGTGAGCGTGAAGATGAAGACGCCCGCGAAGTACAGGTAGATGTTGCCGGTGTCGACCATGAACCACATCGGCACGGACCAGGCGGCCAGCAGCACGTAGCCGAGCTGGAAGGTCCGCACCCGGCCGAGCTTGTCGCTCAGGATGCCGCCGTAGAGCGTGGAGATGAGCCAGCCGAACGAGGCGAGGGTGGTCGCCAGGAGCACGGGGCCGCGGTCCATGCCGAGGCCGAACTCCTCGACCGGCCGGGAGGCGTAGGTCGCCAGGTAGGCGATGACGAGGTACCCGGCGGCGTTGTTGGCGATGAAGATCAGCGCGGAGAGGACGACCTCACGGGTGTGCTCGCGGAACAGTCGGCCCAGCGGGGCGGAGGTCTCGGCCTTGCGCGCCTGCATGAGCTTGAAGACCGGGGACTCCTCCACGGACTTGCGGATGAGGTGGCCGATGATGATCAGCAGGAAGGACAGGAGGAAGGGGATGCGCCAGCCCCACTCCAGGAACGCCTCCGGGCCGATGGCCGCGGTGATCACCCAGACGACGAAGGTCGCCAGGATCATGCCGCAGGGGACTCCGATCTGCGGGTAGGCGCCGAAGAAGCCGCGCTTGTCGACCGGTGCGTGCTCCACCGACATCAGTGCCGCGCCGCCCCACTCGCCGCCCGCCGAGAAGCCCTGGAGGATGCGCAGGATGATCAGCAGGACGGGCGCGGCCACGCCGATCTGGGCGTAGGTGGGCAGCAGGCCGATCAGGCAGGTGGCGAGCCCCATCATGACCAGGGTCGCCACGAGCACGCGCTTGCGGCCGAACCTGTCTCCGAGGGCGCCCGCGACGATCGCGCCGAGCGGCCGGAAGAGGAAGGAGATGCCGATGGTCGCGAAGGACAGGACCTGGGCCAGCCCCGGGCTGTCCTCGGTCAGCGGCGACAGGAACAGGGGGGCGAGCACGAGGCCGGCGGCCTGCGCGTAGATGAAGAAGTCGTACCACTCGATGGTGGTGCCGACCATGGTCCCGGCGAGGACGCGCCGCCGCTCCCTGGTCTCGATCGCGCCGCCCGGCCCTGGGGCCGTCGAGTCGGAAGTTGCCATTGGTGCTCCGTATGTTCTCTACCGACCGGAGGTCGGATTCCGCTCGTGGGCTCTCGGTATCGGCAGCCACGGTGACAACCACCCGTCCCTCCAGACGCACAAGCGACAGGAAGGACATGTCCGACACCGGACTGAGCCCCAGGACACCATGTCATGTGACTCAAGGCACTTTCCACACCGGGGCCTACTTTTCGCAGCTCGAAAGCTATGTCCTGACCGAACGGTCGGTTAGATGAATGGCACTGTCGGTGGCTCGCGGCTCGTGACCAGCCACAGCTCGGCGCCGGGCGGACGACATGTCGGCGGATCGACGAGTCGACATACCGCCGAATCCGTTTCGGGGCGGAAGGGGCCGTGAGCAGGGAGAAGCGGGGCGCTCCGCCCGAGAGCGGTCGTGTACAGCGAAAAACACCCGGTTAGCGACGGACCGGCGTGGAAAACTGACTACCACACCCGTCCTGTGACGTAGACCACGGCTCTGTTCCCGCCGCCCCCACGACGAAACGCCCCCCAGGGAGTCATCAGGTGCCCACCATCGGACTGTCCCAGGCCATCGACGAACTGCGCCGGGAGCTCGCCGCCGCGCGCCGGAAGGGGGAGGGCCACGAGATCGGCATCGAGATCGTCGAGGCCGAGGTCGAACTCCTCCTGGAGGCGCACCATGAGGGAGCCGGGAAGGCCGGTGTGCGCTTCGGTGTGCTCTCCCTCAACGCCGAGGGCAAGGCCGGCCGCAAGGACACGCACCGGATCACGCTGAAGCTCGCCCTGACCGACGCGGACGGAAGGAAACTCGCGATCGCCTCTGATAGCGGAGCGGTCTGGGAGGACCGCAGGGACCTGGACTGATGGACCCGAGGTGTGTCGCGGACGTCCGCGTCGCCAGGGCCGGGGCCGCCTCCAGGGGAGGGACCGGCTACCTCGTCGGGCCCTCCCTCGTCCTCACCGCGGCCCATGTGCTCGACGGCCACGAGCGTGTCGACGTGCGCCTGGGAGCCGACCCGCCGAGCGGTTTCCTGCGGTGCTCCGTCGTCTGGTCGGACCGGAGCACGGACGTCGCCCTGCTGCGGCTGGAGGAGCCGCGGCCCCACCCCTCCGTGCGCTGGGGGAAGCTCTCGGCGGACGAACCGCAGCCGTACCGTTCGCTCGGCTACCCCGACCTCGCGGCCAACGACGGGGGCCGCGACCTGAAGGACCTGCGGGGGACCCTCAGCCCGTGGGACGGCATGGTCAGGAAGGACCTCCGGCTCGACGTCCAGCGGGAGTACGGCAACGACGTGTCGTGGAAGGGGGCCTCCGGCACCGCCGTGTTCGTCAGGGAACGGCTGGTGGGCGTCATCGTCGACCACGACCGGCGCAACGGGGACCTGATCGCCCGCCGGTCCACGCGGTTCGCCCGCGATAAGGACTTCCGGCGCCTGGTCAGGGAGGACGCGGGGACGGAGCCGTGGCTCGTCCCGGTGGACCTCCCGCGCGCGGCGCGCAACACCGCCAGGCGTTTCGTCCGCGCCCGGCTCTCCTCCCTGCGCAGGCTTCCGCACACGCTCGCGGTGGCCGTCCGGGAACGGCGCGGTCACGGCACGCGGGCGGGGACGGCGGCCGTCCCCGCCCGGAGGAGCCGTGCCACGGCCGGGATGCGGGAGCGCCGTGGTGCCGGGCGACCGGTGTGGCCCCTGGCCGTCGCCGCCGTCGCGCTGCTCACCCTGGTCCCGAACGGCGTGTACTGGCTGCGGGCCAACGGCCACCTGGGGCTGGGCCTCCAGTGCGCCCCGCCCACCGAGCTCACCGTGCTCACCACCCCGGACCAGCACGCCGTCGTCCAGCGGGCCGCCGACGACTTCTCCGCCCACGTCGGCGGCCGGGACGAGAGGAGCGGGTGCGTACCCGTGCGCGTCAGCGTCACCGTCGCGGGCGGGGCCGCGCGGACGCGCGAGCTGCTGCGCGAGGGGTGGACCGACCTGCGGGCGGGGCCCCGCCCGCACGTGTGGCTGCCGGACTCCAGCGCGGACGTCGCCCTGCTGCGCGGGGATCCGGGTGACGCGCCCGGCCTGGAGACGGGGGAGGGGAGCGCCACCAGGCTCACACCCGTGGTGCTGGGGCTGCCCGAGTCCGCGGGCGAGGTCCCCGCCTGTTCCGGGACCGACCCGGGCGGAGCGCGTTCGAACCTCGTCGTCTGCACGGCCGCGGCGGCGGAGGCCGGGCTCCTCCTGGCCCGCCCCTCACCGGAGGCCTCGGTCTCGGCGCTGATCCAGACCGAGGCCCTGTACTCCGCGTACGGGGACGGGGGCGCCGAGGAGATCCAGATCGCGGAGGCCCGCGCGACCTCGGCCGGGCTCGACGCCGAGGGCAACCTCGGCCTGCTGTGCGCGCTGCGCGGCGGGAGCGCCGACCCCGCCTCCGTCGGGGTGTTCAGCACCGAGTACGCGATCAACGCCTACAACACGGGCGCGCAGCTGGGCCCCGGGTGCGGGCCGACGGGCGAGGAACCGGACGAGCCCCTGGTCCCCGTCTACTTCTCCGAGACGCCCGGCCTGGACCACCCGTTCGTACGGCTGGACTGGGGCGGCGACGGGGTCGAACGGGAGGCGGAGGCGTTCGGGGAGTGGATGCGGCACCCCCGGGAGACAACGGCCTTCCAGGGCTACCGGACGGTGGAGGGCGCCATGATCGGCGGGGATGCGGAGCGGTCCCTGATGGAGGTCACACACCTCAACTCGGCCCGTCAGGACGGGGAGTGGCGGGAGCGGCTGGAGTCCGGGCTGCGGCAGCAGGAGCGCTCCCGCGCCCCGGTCGAGGTCCTGCTCGTGGTCGACCGCTCCGACTCCATGAGCGGCCCCGGCACGGGCGGCACCCGGCTGGCGACCGCGCAACAGCTGGCCCGGACCGCCGTCGGCCTCCTGGGGGAGCAGGACACCGTGGGGATCTGGACCTTTCCCGAGGGCGGACCGGGCAACGACGTCACCGGCCAGGAACGCGTCCTGCCCCCGGAACCGGGCATGGACGCGCGCAGGGAGGAGTCGGCGCGCGAGGCGATCGACGCGCTGAGCGCCGAGTTCCCGGCCACCCCGCTGGCCGACGCCGTCCGCGACGGCGCCGAGGAACTGGAGTCCTGCGCCGACCGTCCGGGGGAGCCCGGCGCCTGCGCCCTGGTCGTCCTCACCGACGGCGTCGCC
>NZ_QPFC01001246.1:0-3954 GCF_003427465.1 Nocardiopsis sp. TNDT3
GGTAGGGCGAGGGGTTGGGGGTGTCCACGGTGGATTTGCGAGGGGCTAACCTGTCAGGAATGCCCATGGCATGCCTTCATTTTATTCAGACTGATCTCAGTGAGTGCGTATTTAGCGAATGTGACTTCTCCAAGTCGGAGCTCGGTGCGGCTGTACTGAACAATTCTCGTTTCGTCGGATCAAATTTCCGCAAGGCCGACCTCTCGGAGTGTGAGGCGCGGGGATCTGACTTCAGTAGGGCCTCGTTCGTTGGTGCCAAATTCTACCGTTCTGAAATCGTTGGATCATGTCTCAGAGGGGCATACCTCAACGCGGCATGGATGCACGAGACGGATCTGCGTGAATCAGATTTGTCGGGCGTGTGGTTCGGTCCGGGTGAAGCTTCCGGAACCACTGTCTTCAAGGAGGTCAAGGTCCTCGGGTGCACAGTGACCGGAGCCGGTGGCTGGGTCAGGGGGACCGTGGACGTCGGCACGGAAAGGGAACCCCGCGTCATCGGTGGGCCAGAGCTTGCCGAGTGGTTCCGGGACAACGGGGCGCCGGACGTGAGAGTTGTAATAGGCGACGGATGCACTATCGCTTGACCGTAGGGGGAACAATTGGTTCTCCGGTCTGGTTTTCTAGTGGATGGCAAGCCAGAAGAGAGTGTTCACGAAGCCAAGTGTCAGGCTCCGGGACGGAACTGATGTCTGAACTCCTCAGGGCTCCCGAGGCTGTTGGTTCGTGGGAGTGGTTCGTCGACACAGGTGAGAACGCAGATGTCTTCCACTGCCTCTCCACGCTGGCAGCCGTCGCCGGGATCCTTGACCGCCGTGGGTTGCTGAAGGTCGAATCCGTCGAGGTCTGCTGGGAGCATCCGCAGAGCCGTGGGCCTGATGCCCACCGGACTGTTCCGGTTGCCGGGGCCATCGACACGCCTGAGTACGCGCAGCGCCTCCTGGCCTCCCGTCCGCGGGACGCCCCCGACGCACGGGTCAAGCTGCTGCGGACACGCGGCGGGGGTGCCTGGACGGACGCTCGGGGAAACGTTCACACAGAAGCGGACCTCGTCCTCCTGGAGACCATGCCGCTGTTCGAGGACGTTTCGGTGGAGGCGGCCGTTCACCATGACGTCTGGGCACACCACGCCTTTTCCGGCGTCCCCCACCCGGAGGTGCACGCGGCCAACGCACCCCGGCTCGCAGCGGCTCTGAAAGAGGTCGAGTCCACCTTGCATGCGGCCACGAACCCGGGAGAACCCACCTACTTCGGTGCTGTGGACGGCTACGGTATCCGTGCTCCCGAACCCTACGAGATCGTGGACGGTCTGGCTCCCGACCTCACCGACAGGCTCACCTGAGCCGCGTCAACTCCCTGAACCGTACATCCGCATGCTCGCGAGGTAGTTCGGGTCCAGGCAGTTGTCCCAATCGTCGGCGCTGCGCTGCTCCCACACGTACTCGTCGAAGTCGGTGTCGTACTCCATCTGCGTCCGGTGCACCACGCGTCCGCGCCAGAGGAGTTCCACGCACTCCGCGCGCGACCCCTTCGCGGTGCCGTGGTGGCCACGCTCCACGAAGCCGTGCAGCCCGCTCGGCTCCATCCTCACGATTTCCGCGTTCCAGTGGCTGGGAGTCGTCGGTGTGGCGAGACCGCCAGGAGCCACGTCCATGACCGGTGGGTTCCACTCGACCTTCATCGAACACGGTCCCGCCTTCTCGATGTCGGTCCGGTCGTTTCCGGTCTGGTAGCGGCCGCTGACGTCGGCACGCCAGGCACCGTCACCGAACGGTTTCCAGTGGACGAGCGGCACACCGAGGTCGGGAAGGTGCTCGGCGGCTCCTAGAACGCGGACCTCGTCGAACCCGTACCAGAACACACCGTGATCGGTTCCCCCTTCCTGCCCGTGGTAGGTGATGGTGTCCTGGAGGCCGCCATCGTCGAAGAACCGTTCCCACATACAGGTGTATCGGCCATGGTGCTTGTCCCAGAAGTCGTAGAAGCCGGGGTTCTTCCCGCATCCGGCCTGGATGTCGAGAAGACTTCCGCCGGCTGTCAGTCGAACCGTCACCGGGACGTTGTAGGAGCCGCGCCCGTTGAGCACTCGGCCGATGACCTCTTCGGCCTCGCAGCGCTCGATCCTCCGGCCAGGCCGGGGGATGACACGCAGGAAGTTCGTATAGACATTGGACACGAGCCTTCTCCTCATGGACGGCGCCGGTCGTCCCCGCCGACGTACTCCAGCAGAGAATCCGCGCGGATCCAGGTCAGGGTGACGGCGGACGCATGACCTGCCTGGCACCCGGGCGAAGGCGACGCGGCCATACTCCCTCGCCTGCGCCCTTCTGGTTCTGTCCTCGGCGCGGAAAACCGCTGGCCCGGACCACCGGGAACCGGTTAGGCTCCCGCCCGTGCCCGAATCGGATGACGCGGCCGCCTAGCGGCGGCCGACCCCAGAGTCCTCCCGCCGCATCAGCGACCACGCCGGTGCGGTACCGCGTGCTGCCCGGCTCCGCCTTTCCGATGCCACGGAGCCCCTCTTGTCCACACGCGACCGCGGCGGGATACTCCTCCTCGCCGTCCTGCTCTCCACGCTCACCTTCCCGCTGGCCATCACCGGCGCCTCGGCGGCCCTGCCCGCCGTCCAGGCCGAACTCGGCGCCACGCTGACCGCCGCCCAGTGGGTCGTCAACTCCTACAACGCCTGCTTCGCCGCCTTCCTCGTGTGCGCGGGGTCGGTCGCCGACGCGGTCGGCCGCCGCCGGGTCTACGCCTTCGGCCTCGCCCTGTTCTGCGCCAGCGGTCTGCTGTGCCTGCTCGTCCGGGACGTCACCGCCCTGAACCTGCTGCGCGCGGCGGGCGGCGTCGGCGCCGCGGCGGCGGTCGCCGGCGGCAGTTCGATGATCGCCGCGGCCTTCGAGGGCCCCGCGCGGGCCCGGGCCTTCGGCCTGCTGGGCACGGTGCTGGGCGCCGGTACCGCGTTCGGCCCGGCCGTGGCCGGACTGCTCGTCGAGAACCTCGGCTGGCGGGCCGCGTTCGCCTCCCCGGCCGCCGTGGCCGGGCTCGTCCTCCTCCTCGTGCCCCTCCTGCCCGCCGCGCGCGGCACGGGCAGGCCCGTGGACCGGCTCGGAGCCGTCCTGTTCACCTCGGCACTGCTCGCCTCGATCGCCGTCCTGGTGGAGGGACCCGCGCGCGGCCTGCCGACGGTGCTCGCGGGGCTGGCCCTGGTCGCGGCTCTGGCGATCGCCTTCGTGCTCGTCGAACGCCGGGCCAGCGACCCCCTGGTGGACCTGGTCCTGCTGGCCAACCGCCGGTTCGTCGCCCACGCCCTGGCCGCCGCCGCGTTCATGGCGGTGCTCGTGCCCCTGCTCGTGTACCTGCCGTCGTACCTGATCGCCGTGGTGGGGCTGGGCGCCGGTCAGGCCGGGCTGTGGCTGCTGATGCTCACGCTGCCCACCCTCCTGCTGCCCGCCCCGGGCGCGGAACTGGCCGCGCGCCTGCCCCACACCGCGGTCGTGGTCGGCGCCCTGCTGCTGTGCGCCGCCGGAGCCACGGGGCTGCTCGCGCTGGGGCCCGACGCCACACCGTGGCGGCTGCTCCTGCCGTTCCTGCTGGTCGGAGCCGGGGTGGGCCTCACCAACGGCGTCGTGGACGGAATGGCCATGGGTGCGGTGCCCGCCGAGCGGACGGGCGTCGCGGCCGGGGTGTTCAACGCCTCCCGGATCACCGTGGAGACGGTCGCCCTCGCCGCGGTCGGGGCACTCCTGGCCGCGCTCACCGGGGGACGCCTGGAGGGCGAGCGGTTCACGGACGCGTTCCACGTCGTGGGCCCGGTCCTGGGCGGACTCGCCGTCCTGGCGGCGGCCGCGGCCTGGTCCCTCGGAAGAAGGAGGACAACGGAACCGCACGGCCCGCCCCTTCGCTGAGCCGTCCCGTCCGCGGCCGACCGGCGGGTTCGCGGTCGGGTGCCGACGC
>NZ_QPFC01001247.1:0-7706 GCF_003427465.1 Nocardiopsis sp. TNDT3
TTCCCTCCCGGGGGGGGCGTCCGGTGTCGGCTCTCCGGGTGTGCGCGCCCGGCTGCGCCGGGGACCGCTCCCCGGCCCCGGGCGTGCACGGGACCGCGCCGGGAGGGCTACTCCCCGCCCTCCTCGGGCGCGGGGGACTCCTCCGGTGCGGCCTCCTCGCCGCCGGCGCCCTCGCCCTCTGCGGGCTCGGGGGCCGGGGGGTTGTCGTAGGCGCCCAGGATGTCGATGACGAAGACCAGCGTCCCGGCGGGGGCTCCCCCGGACTCCTCCTCGGTCTCGCCGTAGGCCATGTCGCCGGGCACGACCAGCATCAGGCGGCTGCCGACCGGCTGGCCGACGATGCCCTCGTCCCAGCCCTCGATGACCGCGCCCGCGCCGATCGTGGTGTCGAAGGGGTCGCCGCCGCGGCTCCAGGTGGAGTCGAACACCGGGTGTTCGCCGTTGTCGTCGGCCTCCCAGCGCACACCGCTGTACTGGACGATGACCTGCTGGCCCTCCTCGACCTCGGCGCCGTCGCCCTCGATGAGCGGGACGACCTCCAGGTTCTCGGGGGGATCGGTGTCGGGGACCTCGATGGTGGGCTCGCTGTGGCCCTCCTGGGTCACCGTGGGCAGGCCGTCGCCGCCGTCGGTGACCTGCTGGCCCTCCACGACCGAACCCTTGTTGAAGCGGTCCATCAGGTCGATGACCAGGACGCTCGCGCCCTCCTGGACGGGCTGTCCCGACATCTCGGCCTGCTGGCGCTCCTGCTCGGTCAGGGGCGGGAAGACGTACACGGCCCGGCTGCCGACCGGCTGGCTGACCAGCACGTCGCTGATCTCCGCGGGCATCTGCTCCATGCGGATCAGGTCCGGGGCGCCGGTCTCGTAGCTGGACTGCCCCTCGACGGGCGCGCCCTCGCCGGGGCCGGTCCACTGGAACTGGACGACGTTGGCGATCAGGAGGTCGTCGGCGCGCACCAGCTCGTTCTCGCCCGGGCCCTCGTCGACGACGCCCGCGATCTGCTCGGTGGGGGGCTCCTCGTCGGGGAAGGCGACCTCCGGTTCCTCACCGACCTCGCCGGTGACTTCGGGAAGCCGCGGGTCGAGCTGGTCCTCCCCCATACGCATGAAGGCGGGAGTACGCCACTCTTCGGGGATGTTTCCGCAGCTTGAGACCGCCAGGGCGATCGCGGTCAGCGGCACCGCGAGGGCGGCAGCACGTCGGTGCATGGGTCACAACCTCTGATTTCCGGCTTGGGACAGAGTCACACTACCGAAAAGAGGGGCCGTAACCATCCCCTGGAACGCCACGAACGCCGGAGCCCCGCCGCGGACGGCCTTCGACCGCCGGACGGGGCTCCGGGAGCAGGGGACCGGAAGTCCTACATACCGGCGATGAGCTTCTCCACCCGCTCGTCCACCGACTTGAAGGGGTCCTTGCACAGCACCGTGCGCTGGGCCTGGTCGTTGAGCTTGAGGTGCACCCAGTCCACCGTGAAGTCGCGGCGCTGCTCCTGGGCGCGCCGGATGAACTCGCCGCGCAGCCGGGCCCGCGTGGTCTGCGGCGGCACCGACTTGGCCTCGAAGATCTTGAGGTCGCCGACCACCCGTTCCATCTGGCCGCGGCCCTGGAGCAGGTAGAACAGTCCCCGGTCGCGGTGGATGTCGTGGTAGGTCAGGTCGAGCTGGGCCACCCGCGGCGAGGACAGGGACAGGTCGTGCTTGTCGCGGTAGCGCTCCAGCAGCAGGTACTTGGCCACCCAGTCGATCTCGCGGGAGACGGTCTCCAGGTTCTGGGTCTCGACCGCCTCCAGGGTGCGCTGCCACAGCTCCAGGACGCGCTTGCCGGTGGCGTCGGTGCCGTGCCGGTCGACGTAGCTCTGCACCTTGTCCAGGTACTCGCGCTGGATCTCCAGCGCGCTGGCCTCGCGCCCGTTGGCCAGGCGTACCTTGCGGCGGCCGGTCATGTCGTGGCTGACCTCGCGGATGGCCCGGATCGGGTTCTCCAGCGTGTAGTCGCGCATGACCACCCCGGCCTCGATCATGCGCAGCACCAGGTCGGTGGAGCCCAGCTTGAGCAGGGTGGTGGTCTCGCTCATGTTGGAGTCGCCGACGATGACGTGCAGGCGCCGGAAGCGCTCGGCGTCCGCGTGCGGCTCGTCGCGGGTGTTGATGATGGGGCGCGAGCGGGTGGTGGCCGAGGAGACGCCCTCCCAGATGTGCTCGGCGCGCTGGCTGACGCAGAACAGGGCGCCGCGGGGGGTCTGGAGCACCTTTCCGGCGCCGCAGATGATCTGGCGGGTGACCAGGAAGGGGATGAGCACGTCGGCCAGGCGTCCGAACTCGCCGTGCCGTCCCACGAGGTAGTTCTCGTGGCAGCCGTAGGAGTTGCCCGCCGAGTCGGTGTTGTTCTTGAACAGGTAGATGTCCCCAGCGATGCCCTCCTCGTGCAGGCGCTGCTCGGCGTCGACCTGCAGCCCCTCCAGGATGCGCTCGCCGGCCTTGTCGTGGGCCACCAGGTCCACGAGACTGTCGCACTCGGGGGTGGCGTACTCGGGGTGGCTGCCCACGTCCAGGTACAGGCGGGCGCCGTTGCGCAGGAACACGTTGCTGCTGCGCCCCCAGGAGACCACCCTGCGGAAGAGGTAGCGGGCGACCTCGTCCGGGGACAGGCGGCGCTGTCCACGGAAGGTGCACGTGACCCCGTACTCGTTCTCCAGCCCGAAGATCCGTCGTTCCACGCGGCCTCACCAACTTCCCGTCACCGGGGTGTGGACGACGGGGCCGCGCCGTCCACACCCGCCCGGCCGGTGCGGCGCCTCGGGAGCGCCGCACCGTGAATCATCGTTTCCAGGTCACTCGTCGGTCCCGCCCGTGGTGGTGCTTCCGGTGGTTCCGGTGCTTGCGGTGCCGCCTCCGGCCGTCCTGCCCTCCGCGATGAGGTCGGTCAGGCGCTGGCCGTGGATGCGGCGGAACTTGCGGTGCTCCCTGGACCGCTCCAGGACCGCGACCTCCAGGTTGGTGGCCTCCAGTTCGCGCTCCTCGCCGTTCTCCCTGGCCAGGGCGTGGGTGGCCGCGTTGAGGGCGGCGCTGAGGGGGGCGTCGGCGGCGAAGCGGTCCTTGAGCACGCCGGACACGTGCTCGGAGGAGCCCCCCACGGCCACGAAGCCCTGCTCGTCCACGATGGAGCCGTCGAAGGTGATGCGGTAGATCTCGTCGTCGGCCGCGGTGTCGCCGACCTCGGCGACGACGATCTCCACCTCCCAGGGCTTGAGGCTCTCGCTGAACACGGTGCCCAGGGTCTGGGCGTAGATGTTGGCGAGCTGGCGCCCGCTGACGTCGCGGCGGTCGTACTGGTATCCGCGCACGTCGGCGAAGCGCACGCCCATCAGGCGCAGGTTCTCGAACTCGGGGTAGCGGCCGACGGCGGCGAAGCCGATCCGGTCGTAGAGCTCGCTGATCTTGTGCAGGGTGCGGGACATGTTGTCCGCCACCAGGAGGATCCCGCCCTCGTACTGCAGGACGACGGCACTGCGGCCGCGCGCGATGCCCTTGCGCGCGTAGTCCGCCTTGTCCTTCATCTGCTGTTCGGGGGCGACGTAGAACGGCATCGACACCGCGGATCGTTTCCTTACCTAGTCGGGAGATGTCTGGTGTGGGACGGGGCCGGTTCAGCCCAGCGTGGCCGTGGGGCCGTCGGGGTCGGCCGCGCGTCCCTGGACCACCTCGGTCGCCAGGCGGGCCACGTCCTCGGCGGGCAGACGGCGGTGGCCGTCCTCGGTGACGACGTCGACGAGGGGGAAGATCTTGCGGTGCAGGTCGGGGCCACCGGTGGCGGAGTCGTCGTCGGCGGCGTCGTAGAGGGCCTCCAGGGCGACCTTGGCGGCGCCGGTCTGGTCGAGGTCATCGCGGTAGAGCTTCTTGATCGCGCCCCTGGCGAAGACCGATCCGGAGCCGATGGAGTGGTAGCGCTGCTCCTCGTAGCGGCCGCCGGTGGCGTCGTAGCTGAACACGCGGCCCTGTCCGGTGTTCTCGTCGTAGCCGACCAGCAGCGGGACGACGACGAAGCCCTGCATGGCCAGGCCGAGGTTGCCGCGCACCATCTGCGCGAGCTTGTTGGCCTTACCCTCCAGGGAGAGCGAGCGGCCCTCCATCTTCTCGTAGTGCTCCAGCTCGACCTGGTAGAGGCGGGCCAGCTCGATGCCGAATCCGGCCGAACCCGCGATGGCCACGGCGGAGTACTCGTCGGTGCGGAAGACCTTCTCCATGTCGCGGTTGGCGATGATGTTGCCCTGCGTGGCCCTGCGGTCGCCCGCCAGGAGCACGCCGCCGGGGAAGGTCAGTGCGACGATGGTCGTGGCGTCGGGGGTGAGGTGCTCGGTCCCGCCGCCCGGGGGCAGCTTGTGTCCGGGCAGCATCTCGGGGCGGACCGAACTGAGAAACTCGGTGAAGGACGAGGTTCCCGCACTCATGAAAGCGGCGGGCAACCGTCCGCCCTCGAACCCTTCGAACACGCGACTCCCTCCACGCGCGCCCCACCCCGTCATGGGGGCGGGTGGGGCGCCTGTTGTCCTTGTTGTCTGCGGTGGCTGTGCGCCGACCGTTGGAACTGACCCTAGTCCTGTGCGCGGCGGGGCTGGCGGCGCTGGAGTGCGCTGTCAGCGAACCGCCGCGGGTCGGCTACTGGCCGCCCTTCTGCACGAACTGTCGGACGAAGTCCTCGGCGTTGCTCTCCAGCACGTCGTCGATCTCGTCGAGGATGTCGTCGACGTCCTCGTCCAACTGGTCCTTGCGCTCCTGAACGTCCGCCGAGGCCTCGGTCTCCTCGACCTCCTCGTCGCGGCGCGAGGCGTGCTTCTGGCCGCCCGTGTCCTTCGTCGCCATAGCCTGTTACCTCCCGTTCGGGCTCCCCGTTCGGGGCTCTTGCCCTTATCTTGGCCCAACACCGGGCGCCTCAACCCCCTTCCCGGGGCCCGATACTCGCTAGTTACCTCGGATCGTCCCATGTGCGCGCGCACGTGCTCGTACGCGTGTGCGCCGCGTCCCGGGCGTGTCACGGACGACGCCGCACGGCGTCGGCGGGGCCGCCGGACCCGCGCCTCCTCAGGCCCGGAGCGGAGCGGGTCCGTCCACGCGGAGGACACGGAGGGCGCGGAAGAACCCGCTCCCGCCCTCCGCCCGTCCCCTCGGGATCCCACGCCGCGCCGCCCGGGAAGGGCCGCCACAGGTACGGCTGTTCGCTACGCGCACGGGAGTTACCCGCGGGTCACCGCCCTGACCTTCGGGGTTACTCCTACGTGTCCGCGCGGTCACGAATGACACTCGGTTCCGATGGCCGCATCCGGCCACGAGACACCCCTTGCCAACACCGCGTTTCCGTGTTGCGGAAGCGATACGGCAGAGAAGCACAAGGTCAGACACACCATCACCATGCGTCACATATTGCAATTCATATGGTCATCCGATGGCCCAATCATCCCTGGAAAGACAGACCCTCGCATCCGCTCTTCCGCTATCCAGGTTGTGCACTTATGGTGTGTGTCCGTTTACCGATTGTCCTGGAGACAGGGCTCTCGGTGGACGCATCGTGGGGTCGGGCCCCCTGCACGGCCCCACCGGAGTCCGACGTCCTCGCCGGCGGGCGTCGGGCCCCGAACCCCCGTCAGTTCCCCGAGGAGAGTAGGGATCTATGCGACCCTCCCCCGCTATCTCCGCTATCGGCACCGGCGCACTCGCGTTCGGCCTGGCGTTCTCCGTGACGCCGGGCGCCAGTGCGGCGACCGTACCGGCCGAGCCAGCGAGCGAGGCCCAGACGATGATGGAAGCGCTGCAGAGAGACCTCGGCCTCACCCCGCTCGGGGCCGAGGAGCTGCTCTCGGCGCAGGAAGAGGCGATCGAGACCGACGCCGAGGCCACCGAGGCCGCGGGAGCGTCCTACGGCGGCTCCCTGTTCGACACCGAGACCCTCCAGCTCACCGTGCTGGTGACCGACGCCTCGGCCGTCGAGGCGGTGGAGGCCACCGGCGCCGAGGCCACCGTGGTCTCACACGGCACCGAGGGCCTGGCCGAGGTGGTCGACGCGCTCGACGAGACCGGCGGCCGGGAAGGGGTCGTCGGCTGGTACCCGGATGTGGAGAGCGACACCGTCGTGGTCCAGGTCGCCGAGGGCGCCAGCGCCGACGGCCTCATCGAGGCCGCGGGCGTGGACCCCTCCGCCGTCCGGGTGGAGGAGACCAGCGAGACGCCGCGCCTGTACGCCGACATCGTCGGCGGCGAGGCGTACTACATGGGCGGCGGACGCTGCTCGGTCGGGTTCGCCGTGACCGACGGTTCC
The DNA here is from genome assembly GCF_003427465.1 of Nocardiopsis sp. TNDT3. Lineage (NCBI taxonomy): Bacteria > Bacillati > Actinomycetota > Actinomycetes > Streptosporangiales > Nocardiopsidaceae > Nocardiopsis > Nocardiopsis sp. TNDT3. Next base: position 6,316 of record NZ_QPFC01001247.1, read on the forward strand.
GGCGCGGGCGGCTTCGTGACGGCGGGCCACTGCGGCACCGTCGGCACCGGCGCCGAGAGCTCCGACGGCAGCGGATCCGGAACCTTCCAGGAGTCCGTCTTCCCGGGCAGCGACGGCGCCTTCGTCGCGGCCACCTCCAACTGGAACGTGACCAACCTGGTCAGCCGGTACGACTCCGGCAGCCCCCAGGCGGTGTCGGGTTCCAGCCAGGCCCCGGAGGGCTCGGCGGTGTGCCGCTCCGGCTCCACCACCGGCTGGCACTGCGGGACCATCGAGGCCCGCGGCCAGACGGTGAGCTACCCGCAGGGCACGGTCCAGGACCTGACCCGGACGGACGTGTGCGCCGAGCCCGGTGACTCCGGCGGCTCGTTCATCGCCGGTTCGCAGGCCCAGGGCGTCACCTCCGGCGGCTCGGGCAACTGCACCTCCGGCGGCACGACCTACTACCAGGAGGTCACTCCCCTGCTGAGCAGCTGGGGGCTGTCCCTGGTGACCGGGTAACGCTCCGGTAGCGCCCACGGCGCCCCCGTCCACGGCAGTGGACGGGGGCGCCTTTTCTCATGGGGACACCCCTCGTGGGGGCGCCTCACGTGGCGGCACCTATCGTGGGCGCGCCCCGTATTCGTGCGCGCGCGTCCACGACCGCCCTTTCCCGGATTCGCGCGAGCCCTCGGGCCGTGCCGCACGAGCGCGGACCCGCCCTTCTCCGGGAGCACGCGCGAGGCCGCTCACACCATCGCGGCGGCGCGGCGCGGACGCCACTCCGGGGGCACGCGCGGGAGCCTCAGGCGCCCCGCAAGCCCCCTGCGTGTCCGGGTTCGGCCACGGGCGCGTCCACCCTCCCCCGGGGCCGCATCTGACCGAAAGGCCCCGGAGGGCCACCCTTGACCTTTGGAGTTACACCCCTGTAGCCGTGGTGTTACGGATGGCACCCGGTACCGGCGTCCGCATCCGGCCACGAAGCACTCCTTGACACGACGACCCCGCTTCACTCCGTCACCGGACGAACGCGAGGATCGCAAGGTCGCACGCAGAGCGACTACGCGTAGCCATCGCGAAACGAAGGGTCATGGGACAATCCCTCATCCTTCTGAATGAATACACACCACACGGGTCTTTGCAGCGTCAAAGTGTGCACTTATGTTGGTGATCGTTTACCGGACGTCTCGGTGAATTTCGGGAATCGGATCAACTTCGATCCCCGAAAGGGGCTTTTCGCTCCTACAGGAACGCGAAGCCCTGAATCCCCCGTCTATCCCCCTTGGAGAGTAGGGACCCCCATGAGACCCTCCAGCATCATCTCCGCCGTGGGCACAGGAGCCCTGGCCTTCGGCATGGCACTGGCCATGGCCCCCGGAGCCCTCGCGGCGCCGGCCCCCGTCCCCCAGACC
>NZ_QPFC01001248.1:0-1391 GCF_003427465.1 Nocardiopsis sp. TNDT3
CGCGCCGCGGGCGCGGCGGAGCGGAAGTCCAGGTGGATGCCCTCCTCGCGGGCCTCGGCGCCCAGGAGGGCGAGGTCGCGCGTGGCGCAGGTGTCGGGCACGGCCAGGCGCAGCGGACGCAGCGCCGCCCTCTCGGCGTCGTGCTCCATCTCCTCGGCCAGCCGGACCAGGCGCCTGGCCGAGGGCAGCATGTCGCGGCCGAACTGGGTGAGGGTGGCCCGGCGGGTGGAGCGGTCGAACAGGCGGGCGCCCAGGTGTCTCTCCAGGGCGGCGATGCGCCTGCTGGCGACCGGCTGGGGAATGCGCGCGGCGGCGGCTCCGAGGGTGAAGCTGCCCCTCTCGCTCACGTTCACGAACGCCTTGCAGGCGCCGACGAGGTCCATGGCCCTCATGGTATGCCGTTCTGGCATGGAAATGGTCGTTTCTGTCTTGGACAGCATCATTGCCAGCGGTCAGACTGCTGGTCGAGGCCGCCCGACAGGGCGGCGCGTGCGGGTTCCCGCACGGCTGACCGGGGGTCTTCCGTGTCCGGGCCGCCTTCGGCCCCGGACGAAGACCCGCGCACACCCAGGACAGGAAGAGCAGGCACACATGGTGTTCTCATCCCACCGGCGCACCGGACTCGCGGCCCTGGCCGCGGTCGTCCTCGTCCCCGCCACCGGCTGCGCGGCGGCCAACGGCGCCGCGACCCCCGAGGCGGAGCAGTCGGCCTCTCCGGCGGCCTCCGGCGGTCCCGCCCGGGAGTTCGAGCGGTTGGAGGAGGAGTTCGACGCGCGGCTGGGCGTCTACGCGGTGGACACGGGCAGCGGCGAGGAGGTCGAGCACCGGCCCGACGAGCGGTTCGCCTACGCCTCGACGCACAAGGCCCTGACCGCGGCGCTGGTGCTCCAGCAGAACACGCCCGAGGAGATGGAGGAGGTCGTCACCTTCACCGAGGAGGACCTGGTCGACTACTCGCCGGTCACCGAGCAGCACGTGGACACGGGCATGACGCTGATGGAGGTGGCCGACGCCGCCGTCCGCTACAGCGACAACACCGCCGCCAACCTGCTCTTCGAGGAGCTGGGCGGACCGGACGCGTTCGAGGACGAACTGGAGGCGATCGGCGACGACGTCACCGACCCGGAGCGGATCGAGACCGAACTGAACGACTGGACCCCCGGGGACACCAGCGACACGAGCACGCCCCGCGCCATGGCGGGGAACCTGCGCGAGTTCACCCTCGGCGACGCCCTGCCCGAGGACCGGCGCGAGGTGCTCAACGACCTGCTCGTCAACAACACCACCGGCGACGCGCTGATCCGCGCCGGGGTGCCCGGGGACTGGAGGGTCGGCGACAAGACGGGCGCCGGAAGCCACGGCACGCGCAACGACATCGCCGTCATCTGGCC
>NZ_QPFC01000139.1:0-15392 GCF_003427465.1 Nocardiopsis sp. TNDT3
TTCCTGGAGGCCGCCCGTCGGGTGGGGGTCGAACCGGGCTCGGCCGCCGTGGCCGAGGACGCGCTGGTCGGTGTGGAGGCGGCCGGGCGCGGGGGGTTCGGTCTGGTGGTGGGGGTGGACCGCACCGGCGTCCGCCGCAGGATGCTGGCCCTGGGAGCGCACGTCGTGGTGTCCGACCTGTCCGAACTCCTCCCCTCGCGGGCCGGGTTGACTCCACCGGACGCGTGACCATCGACCCCTTACGGACACGACCTCCAGCCCTGCCGACCCCTGCCGTCGCGGACCACAGTGGCGGTATGGGCACTGGGCGAGGAGACAGTTCTCGATACGTGACCGGCGAGACCGTGCTGCTGGTCCTGTGTCTGTCGGGGCTCGTCGTCGGAGGGGCGCTGCGGCTGTCGGGGTTCACGGCCGCCTCGGACGCGGCGTGGTTGGCGGCCACGGCCGTCGCCGCCGTCGCCTCGGCCGTGTGGGTCGTCCGGGCGCTGCTGCGCCGGAGCCTGGGAAGCGACGTCGTCGCCCTGCTGGCGCTGGTCGGCTCCGCGCTGGTCGGTGAACTCCTCGCCGGCGCGATCGTCGCCGTCATGCTGACCGGGGGAAGGGTCCTGGAGGACGGGGCCGCGCGCCGTGCGCGGCGCGATCTGAGCGCGCTGGTCTCCAGGGCTCCCCGCGTCGCGCACCGGATCGACGGCGACCGGGTGACCGCGGTGCCGGCGGACGAGGTGCGCCCCGGGGACGTGCTGCTGGTCCTGGCGGGAGAGGCGCTGCCGGTGGACGGACGCGTGACGGAGGGTACGGCGGTGGTGGACGAGTCGGTGGTGACCGGCGAGCCGCTGCCCGTCGAGCGGTCCGCGGACCAGGACGTGCGAGGCGGCACCGTCAACGCGGGCGGCCCCTTCCGCATGCGCGCCACGACCGACGCCGAGGGCAGCTCGTTCGCCGCGATCGTGCGCCTCGCACGCGAGGCCCAGGCGCGCACCGCGCCGTTCGTACGCATGGCCGACCGCTACGCGGCCCTGTTCCTGCCGTTCACACTGCTGCTGACCGGCGCGGCGTGGTGGCTGTCGGGGGAGGCCGTGCGCGCCGTCGCCGTGCTGGTCGTGGCCACACCGTGCCCCCTCATCCTCGCCGCGCCCGTCGCCTTCACCTCGGGCATGTCGCGCAGCGCACGGCGGGGGGTCATCGTGCGCGGGGGCGCGGCCCTGGAGAGGCTGGCGCGCGCCCGGGTGCTGCTCTTCGACAAGACCGGCACCGTCACCGAGGGCCGCCCGGTGCTGGGCCGGGTCGTCACCGGGGAGGACGCGTCGGCCGACGAGGTGCTGCGCCTGGCCGCCTCGCTCGACCAGGCCTCGCCGCACGTGTTGGCGTCGGCCATCGTGCGCGCGGCCAGGGGCCGCGGTGTGCGTCTGGAACAGCCGGCTGAGGTGGTCGAGGAACTGGGGCGGGGCATCGGCGGCACGGTCGGCGGCAGGCCGGTCCGCGTGGGCAAGGCCGCGTGGGCCGCGGGAGGGGGAGCCGAGCCCGGATGGGCCGCCCGGGCCCGCGCCGAGGCGGCACGCGACGGGTCGGTCACCGTGTTCGTGGGCGTCGACGGCCTCCTGCGAGGGGTCCTGCTGCTGCGCGACCGGCTGCGCGCGGACGCCCCGCGCACCCTTCGCCTGCTGCGGCTGGCGGGGATCGAGCGCGCGGTGATGGTCACCGGCGACCGGCGGGACGTCGCCGAGCGCATCGCCGCGCACGTGGGGGCGGACGCGGTGTACGCCGAGCAGTCCCCGGCCGACAAGGTCGCCGTGGCACGCGACGAGAGCGCGCGGGCCCCCACGGTGATGGTCGGAGACGGAGTCAACGACGCTCCCGCGCTGGCGGCGGCGGGCGTGGGCGTGGCCCTGGGCGCGCGCGGATCGACGGCCTCGTCGGAGGCCGCGGACGTGGTGGTCACGGTGGACCGCCTGACCAGGGTCGCCGAGAGCCTGGCCGTCGCCCGGCGCACCCTGGCGATCGCGCGGCAGAGCGCGGCCGTCGGCATGCTGCTGTCCGCGGCCGCGATGGCCGTCGCCGCGGTCGGGCTGCTTCCCCCCACGGCGGGGGCGCTGACCCAGGAGGCGATCGACGTCGCGGTGATCCTCAACGCCCTGCGCGCGCTGTCGGGCGGACGCGGGAGGCGGGTGCCGGAGCTGCGCGGCGACGACGCCGACCTGGTGCGCGCCCTGCAGGAGGAGCACGTCCGGCTGTGGCCGGGGATCGAGTCACTGCCGCGCACGGCGGAGGCCCTCACCCGGCGGGGAGGCGATCCGTCCGCCGAGACCGCCGGCCTGAGGGACTTCATCGACGCACTGACCGCCCACGAGGAGCGGGACGAGCACCTGCTCTACCCCAGGGTCGCGCGGGCTCTGGGCGGACCCGACACCACCGCCGCGATGAGCCGCGGGCACACGGAGATCGCCGAGCTGTGCCTGCGCCTGCGCACGTGCCTGGAGGAGGTGGACGGCGTCGGGGGCGCGGACGCGCGCCGTCGCGCGGCCCGGCTGGCCGTCGAGCTCTACGCGGTCCTGCGCCTGCACTTCGCCCAGGAGGAGGAGAGCTTCCACGTGCTCGCCGACCCCGAAGGGCACGGTGGGCTGGGGGACCAACGGCCCGGCGGTCCCGAGCCTTCGGCTCCTGGCGGAGGGCCGCGTACCGGTGTTGGGTGGTGGTGGAAGGCCGTGGCCCGGCCGAAGCGCGGCGGCCGCGGGAACCCGAACCGGAGGAGGTAGGACATGAACGCGATCTCCCGCCGTGAGGGGCTGGGGCGCTTCCCCGACCTGGCCGAGCTGTTCGACGCCCCGTTCTTCTCGACGCGCTCGCCCTCCAACCTGAGGGTCGAGACCTCGGTGCGCGACGACCGGTACCTGGTCCGGGCCGAGGTGCCCGGCGTGGACCCCGAGGACGGCCTCAGCGTGACCGTCGAGCACGGCACGCTGACCATCCGGGCCGAGCGCGGGGAGAGCACGTCGACGCCCCAGCACTCGGAGTTCCGCTACGGCTCCTTCAGCCGCACGCTCGCGCTGCCCGCCGACGCCGACGAGGAGGACGTCGCCGCCTCGTACGACCAGGGCATCCTGGAGGTGAGCGTCGGCCTGTCGCAGAAGCCCGAGGGCAGCCGCAAGGTGCCGATCTCGCGCAAGGCCGAGGAGTAGCCGCCCGGGCCGGCTCAGGCCCACGCCGCGGGACCGGCGCTCCGGCACCGGTCCCGCGCACGTGCTCCGCCCCGGCGGCGCCAGTGGAGGGCCCGTCGGATCAGGTCGGTCCGTCTCCGGTGACCGATCCCCGGGTCTCGTCCCGTTCCGGCCCGCCCGTGTCCAGGCGGAAGGGCGGGTAGCGGTCGGTCATGAGCGCGGCGTAGGCCACGACGCGCAGGACCCACCGGTTCAGTCCGACCACGAGGTCGAACAGACCCCGCGGATAGGCCCCGGTGAAGAGCAGCGCCACGGCCGCGAACAGCACCAGGAGGCCGATGAGACCGGGTGACTGGTACATCGCCTCCCAGGTCTCGGCGGACCTCGTCTCCGGGCCCTCCGCCACCACGGTCACGCCGCCGCGCACGAAGAGGGCCACCACCAGGTACTGGGGCAGGGCCAGCAGCCACCACTTGACCAGTACCAGCCCCCGGGACATCCGCCCCGGCTCCCTGATCGTCAGTCGGGCCGGGTAGTCCACGTCCCCGGACAGGGTGAAGGGCGGATAGCGGTCGGTCCCCAGCACCCGGTAGGCGTAGAACCCCACCCTCCAGCTCCACCGCAGGACTCCGGTGTTGAACCGGAACATCCCCGCCGGGTAGCGGCCGGTGAACAGGATCGCGAAGAAGGCCGCCACGGTCAGCGCGAGGAAGGCGATCCACAGGAAGACGAGCACCACGTAGTGGGGAATCGCCAGCAGCCACTTGACCAACCAGAGCCAGCGGCCCGCCGTCGGGTCCGGATCGGCCTCGACCACCACCGGGTAGCGCGTGCCTTGAGCCATCTCGGGACACCTCCCCCGGGGAGGCGCCCGCCTCCCCCTCCCCTCCGACACTGCCTCCGTATCCGTCCTCCCGGCAGGGCCGAGCGGCTGACCCGGACGGGCCGTACGTCCCCGTACGCGGGGAGGTACGCCCCTGCGGCGGCGCGGCTCCGCGCGCCCAGACTGGGCTGTGACGGAGGATGCTCGAAGGAGGTACCGCCATGTCCGTACTGGTCGGCTACGCGAGCGAGCACGGTTCCACACGGGAGATCGCGGAGAGGATCGCCGGTCGTCTGCGCGAACGCGGCCACACCGCGGACGTGCGCTCCCTGGCGGAAGCACCGGGGGCCGGGGAGTACGGTGCCGCGGTCCTGGGCAGCGCGGTCCACGGCGGCTCCTGGATTCCCGAGGCATCGGAATACCTCCGCGCCAACGCCGCGCCGCTCGGCAGGATGCCGGTCTGGCTGTTCAGCGTGGGCTTGGCGCGGGTCGTCGGCGGCTGGTTCGAGAAGCACGTCCAAGAGCCCAAGGAGGTCGCCGAGCTGCACGACGCTCTGGGCTTCCGCGAACACCGCCTCCTGGCCGGATCCCTGCGGCCCGAACACCTGCCGCGGTTCGGGCGCGCGGTCTACCGGCTCATGAGGGGGCGCTACGGAGACTTCCGGGACTGGGACGAGATCGACGGCTGGGCCGACGCGATCGCCGCCGACCTGTCCGGCGCCGGAACGTCGGGCGCCGCACCGGTGTGACCGTCCGCGGCGCCCCCGGGTGTGCCCGGCCGCCGCTCTCAGTGCCGGGGAGGGCGTACCACCGCGACCGGAACGGGGCTGTGTGAGATCACGTTGCGGCTCACCGACCCCAGCAGCATCCCGGCGAAGCCTCCCCGACCGTGCGACCCCACGACCATCAGGTCACAGTCCCGGGCCGCGGCGCACAGGACCTCGACGGGGTGGCCCGTCTCCACGACCTCCTCGACCCGCACTCGCGGCCAGCGCGCCCGCTCGTCCCCGACCGCCTCCGACAAGGCCCGGTGCGCGCGGCGCACGTCCTCGTCCTCGGCCCGCTTCCTCTCCTCCTCCGTCATGGTCCAGGTCGGGTCCTCCAACGCGCCGAAGCGCCACCAGCGGGTCTCCTCGCGTACCGTCACCGCGCGCAGCCGCGCTCCCCAGGTCCCGGCCGTGGCGAACGCCCACTCCGTGGCGGCCCGCGCGGACCGCGACCCGTCCGCGCCCAGCACGAGGCGGCCGTGGAAGGGGCCTGGCTCCCGGTTGGGAACGACCACCACAGGACACGAGGCGTCGGCCAGCAGCTCCAGGGCCGTGGAGTCCGGTACGACCCTGTCCATGGTCGTCATGCGGTGCGCTCCCACGACCAGGGAGTGGGCGCTCCGGCTCTCGGTCAGCAGGACCGGCGCGGGGTCGCCCGTGACGTGCACCGCCATGACGTCGAGGTCCGGAACCCGCTCCAGCGCACGTTCGCGAGCCTCGTCGACGATGCGGCGCGCGAACTCGTCCACGTCGAATCCCGGCAGGCCGCGGGGGAGGGAGTGGTAGAGCGGCCAGTCGAAGGCGTACACGACACGCAGCCCCCGTCCCCTCCGTCCCGCGTCGTCCGCGGCCCAGTCCAGGGCCCGTCCGCTCGCCGCCGTTCCGTTGACCGCCGCCACCACGGGCGCCTTCGCTGCCTGGTCCATGGCTGCCTCCCACCGGTTGTGGAGCCCTCCCGTGCCACGTTAGGAGCGTCCGCTCGGGCGCACCAGGTACGGGTGTCGCGGTCGGGCGGTCTCCAAGGACGTGGCGGATCCGGGACCTGCGACGCTTGACGCCGTGCGCCCCGCCCGGGTGTCCGCCCGTATCCGGAGCACACCACGGGATCCGGGCGAACGCGCGGTCTCATCCGGACCCGCCGCGCGCGGCACGGTCCTTGAGCCGCGCGGCGTACGCCGCCGCCTGCGCCCGGCGCTGCATGTCCAGCTTGGACAGCACACTGGAGACGTAGTTCTTCACCGTCTTCTCCGCCAGGAAGACCCGCTCGCCGATCTGCCGGTTGGTCAGCCCCTCGCCGATCAGCTCGAACACGCGCCGTTCCTGAGGGGAGAACCCGGCGAGGGGATCGGCCGACTCCGCTCCCTCGCGTATGCGCCGCATGACGAGGGAGGTGCTGTGCGGGTCCAGCAGGGACTCCCCGGAGGCGACCGTGCGAATCGCCCCCACCAGGTCCGAACCGTGGATCTGCTTCAGCACGTAGCCCGCCGCGCCCGCCAGGACGGCGTCGTAGAGGGCCTCGTCGTCGGAGTAGGACGTCAGCATCAGACACGCCAGGTCCGGGAACCGCGACCGCAGCTCCCGGCAGACCTCCACACCGCTGCCGTCCGGCAGACGCACGTCCAGGACCGCCACGTCGGGTCGTGCGGCCGGTACGCGGCCGAGCGCCTCGGCCGCCGTGGCGGCCTCCCCGACGACCTCGATGTCCCCCTCCTCCTGGAGCAGGGCGGTGATCCCCCGCCTCACCACGTCGTGGTCGTCGACCAGGAAGACGCGGATGGCCCGGCTCTCCTCCTGCATAGGCCGTCATCTCCTCCCACACGGGCGAGCTCTCCCGACGGGGCCGGGCGACCCGGTACGCGGCCGGGCCGCGCTCCGTCGCGTGCCTCGTCCCCCTACCCGCGAAGAGGGTCGGATACCAGTGGCGGACCCGCCCCGAAGCGGGACGCCGACACGGGTCAGCGCATGCTCCGGGCTCCCACACGGCGCCCGCTGACCTCGTACGCCACGACACGGACGAAGAGGTCGTGTTCGCCTCCCGCCCACGGGCGCACGGGAGCACTCGTGCGCAGAGACGCCGCCTCCGCCTCATCGGTCACCGGTACGGCCCGGCCGGTGACCAGGACGCTCCACCCCTCGCTCGTCGCGCCGTCGACGCGGTCGACCTCGAAGGCGGCGCCGCAGGGAAGGTGCCGGGCGATCACTCCGTGGTCCGTGGTCCGGAACACGACGGCGTGGCCGCGGACGAGGTAGTTCACCGGAAGGATGGTCGGCGCCGTCGCGCCCTCGGGCATGAAGCCGATGCGTCCCACACCGCCCGGACCGATGAGTTCCATGCACCTCTCCGGAGGGAGCACGGTCGTCTCCGGAAGGAGGACCGAGGTGGTCGCGGAGCCGGGCGGTACGTCGGTGGCGCTTCCCAGCAGGTAGTCCTGCGTGGTGTTCAGGGCTTCCGCGAGGCGGTGGAGCGCCTGCCTGGTCATGTGGGGGGCGTACTCCTCCAGGTAGGCCACGTACCCGGGGTCCATGTCGGCCAGGTGCGCGACCTCCTCCCGGGTCAGACCGAGTTCGGCCCGGCGCGCGGCGGCCCTGCGCCCGAGGTCGCTGCCCGTGGTGCCCGTGCCCTCTTCCCGCGTCATGGCGCGACCCCCCACCCCGAAGAAGACGCTCCCGCGTCCCGTACTACCCGCATCCTCACCGGTCGCGGAGTCACCGAGCATGGGCCGTTGGGCCCGGATGCGAGCGACCTCCGTCCCCGGGCCGGATCCGCGAACAGGGAGAAGACTGGGAAGCGCACCGCGCCACACGCGACGACGCGCCTCGGACCGACACCGGCGGCTCGGACGCGAGGAACCGGGGGAGGGTGACCATGACCGGCCAACTCGACGAAGAAACGGTACGGACGGCGGACCAGGGCACCTCCCACGCGCTGTTGTCCGACGGCACCGTCGCGCTGATCCGTCCCGCCCGCGCCGAGGACGTCACCAGAGTCAGGAAGCTGTACGAGGGGATGTCGCAGGAGAACCTGCGCATGCGCTTCTTCCTGCCCAGTACGTCTTCGGCCCGAATGGCGGCCGAGCGGGCCTGCGCGGGCGGCGGCACCTGCTGCGCCGCCCTCCTCGCGGTCCTCGACGGCGAGGTGGTCGGCGTCGCGAGTTACGACGCGTCCGAGCGGTCCCATGTCGGGGAGTTGGGGCTGGCCGTGGCGGAAGGGGCGCACGGACGCGGTGTGGGCACCCTGCTTCTGGAGCACCTGGCCACGGTGGCACGGGAACGCGGTGTCAGGGCCTTCCACGCCGACGTCCTGGCCGCCAACCACGAGATGCTGCGCGTGTGCGACGACGCGGGACTGCGATCGCGTCGCAGGACCGACGCGGGGGTGGTGGAGCTGACCCTGCCCCTGGAGCAGGACGACCGCTACGTCGAAGCCGTGGGGCGCAGGGAGGGACAGGCCGGCAGGGAGAGCCTCAAGCGGTTGCTGCGTCCCCGTTCGGCCGTGGTCATCGGTGTGACGAGCCGCGCGGTGTCGGTCGGCAACGCGGTCCTCCGCAGCATCGTGTGCCACGGCTTCACCGGTCCGACGTACGCCGTCCATCCCCAGGCGTCCGGCGTGGCCGACGTGTCCCTGCCCGTCCACCGTTCCGTCGCGGAACTTCCCGAGCCCCCGGACCTGGCGGTGGTGACGGTCCCTCCCGACGCCGTGGTCCCCGTGGCGCGGTCGTGCGGTGCGCGGGGGATCAGGACGCTCCTCGTCGTCACCTCGAACCTGGGTCCCGACACGAGCCGGGAGCTGCTGTCGGTCTGCCGGGACAGCGGGATGCGGCTCGTGGGCCCCAACAGCTTCGGTGTCGTCTGCACCGAGCCCGGGGTGAGCCTGCAGGCGACCTTCGCCGCGCGTCCGCCCTCCCCCGGAGGCGCGGGCCTCGTCGTGCAGTCGGGCGGGGTCGGGATCAGCCTGCTCGACCACCTCACCCGCCTGGGAGTGGGGGTGTCCTCGTTCCTGGCGGTGGGCAACCGCCTGGACGTCAGCAGCAACGACATGCTGAGCTGGTGGGAGGCGGACGGGTCGACCACCATGGCGGTGGTGCACGTGGAGTCCTTCGGCAACCCCCGCAAGTTCGCCCGCCTCGCCCGTGGGGTCGGACGGCGGATGCCCGTCCTGGCCGTGCACGCGGGACGTTCGGAGGCGGGGAGGCGAGCGGCCCTGGCGCACAGCGGTTCCCCCCTGCCGTCCGTCCCGGCCGCCGATGCCCTGTTCGCCCAGGCCGGGGTCACCGCCGTGTCCGGGATCGGCGAACTGGTCGAAGCAGCGGCCCTCATGGCCCACCAGCCCCTCCCCCGCGGCCCTCGTGTCGCGGTCCTGACCAACACCGCCGGAGTGGGGGGGATGGCCGCCGACTCGTGCTGCGACGCCGGCCTGGAGGTCGTCGAACTATCCGAGCGGACGCGGCGCGGCCTGGAGGAGTCGCTGCCCTCCGGAGCGGTGTGCGCCAACCCCGTCGACACCACGCCGGAGGTCCGCAGCGACCAGTTGCGCGCGTGTCTGGAGCTGTTGTCGGCGGCTCCGGAGGTGGACGCCGTCATGGCCGTCACGGTCCCCACGGCCCTGGCCGATCCGGCTCCGGCGGTCAGCATGGCGGTGCGGGACGTCCCGGTGGTCGCGGTCGCGCCCGAACAGCCCGAGGCCGTGGCCGTCCTCGGGGGCGGGGGAAGACCGGTGCCCTCGTACAACGGTCCCGAGTCGGCGGCGGCCGCGCTCGGAGCCGCGTGGCGGCGCTCCTCATGGCTGGCCCGCCCGCCCGGGAGGGCACCAGAACTCTCCGACGTGGCCTCGTACCGGGCGGCCGAGATCGTGAACGAGTCCCTGAGCTCCCCCTCCCAGGGCGGATGGCTGCCCCTGCACCGTGTGATGGAGCTGCTCACCTGCTACGGGATGGCCCTAGCTCCGTGGCGCCGCGCACGTAACGAGGAGGAGGCGCTGCGAGCGGCGGCGGAGATCCCCGGGCCGGTCGCCCTCAAGGCGGACGTGGCAGGCGTCGTCCACCGAGGCCGCGCCGGAGCCCTGTACCTCGGCCTCACCGGGGAGGAGCGGTTCCGGAAGGCCTACCGTGCGCTGGCGGAGCGGTTCCGGGGAAGGGTCCGCGGCTTCGTCGTCCAAGGCATGGCCCCTCCCGGTTTCGAGGCCCTGATCGGCTCGGTCCAGCAGCCCGACTTCGGCCCCGTGATCGCGTGCGGACCCGGCGGAAGCTACGCCGAGGTGCTGGGCTCAGGGGCGTCCCGGCTCATTCCGCTGACCGACGCCGACGCCGACGAGATGGTCCGGTCCGTACCCGAGCTCAGACGCCTGGGCGAACGGGAGGGTGAGAGGGGTGCGGTCCCCGCGGTACTGCGGGAACCCCTGCTGAGGCTCTCGAAGCTGGTCGAGGACCTGCCGGAGATCGCGGAACTCGAGATGAACCCGGTCGTCATCGGTCCTTCGTCGGCGGTGTGCGTCGACGCCCGCGTCCGGGTGGCCAGGTATCCGCACGGGGACCCGTACTTGCGCGCGCTCCGACCGCTGTGACCGTCGCCGGAGCCGCGGCTCCGTGACCAGGTCGAGAGCGCGGGTCCCTGCCGGGAGGAGCCGTAGGGCCCGACGCAGCCGGGGCCCAGGACCCTGGTGGGCAGGTCGCCTACGAAGAAGGCTGGGAGGGGGACCGGAGCGTCCGAGGAGCGTTCCCGTGAGAACAGGACCGTGCCGACCGCCGTCCGGGACGGTACACGAGGGGAGTTCGCGATGCACACTGTGAGCGACGTCATGACGACCGAGGTCTTCTCCGTCACCGGGGACACCGGCTACCGCGAGATCGCCGAGATGCTGGTCACGCACGGTGTGAGCGCTCTGCCCGTGACCAACGGAGAGGGCTGTGTGGTCGGCGTGGTCTCGGATGAGGACCTGCTCCACAAGGAGGAGTTCACAGGAGGGGACTACGCTCCTCCGTTGCGCGCCCGGTTGCGCGCCCGGCTGGGTTCGGGAGGCAGCGCTGGCGACAAGGCCACGGCGAGGAACGCGGCCGAGTTGATGACCGGCCCCGCCGTCACGGTGTCCTCCGACGCGTCCGTGGTCCTCGCCGCCCGCTTGATGGAGCGGCACGGGGTCAAACAGTTGCCGGTCGTCGACGGGGACGGGCACCTGCTCGGGATCGTCAGCAGGCGGGACCTGTTGTCGGTCTTCGTACGGGAGGACGAGGACATCGCCGAGGAGACGCGGGGCGTGATCAGGGAGGTCCTGCCGGAACCCGCCGCCACGGTCAAGGACGGGGTGGTGAGGCTCACCGGGGATGTGGAGCACCGCAGCGACGTCGAGAAGCTGATCCACCGCGTTCGGCAGATCGAGGGCGTGGTGGCCGTCGACTCCGAGCTGCGCTGGCACGCCGACGACGTCGTTCCCCAGCACGTCCAGTGGCGGGCGGGGACGCCCTGACACTCCGGGTGTCGGCCCACCGCCATCGGCGCTCCGACGCGATGGAGCCCTGAGCCTCCTCGGTCTTCGAATATCGGTTTCGTCGTCTGTCCATCGTCTGCGGACGCGGTGCGTACGCTCTTCGCCGTCGTGCGGAACTCCCTCATGAGCAGCTCGTACGCACCGATGAGCGCGAAGCTCGGCCAGGCGTGGATGATCCGCGACCACAGCGTGGGGTCGGCCACCGCGGCGATGCCCGCGAGCAGCAGAACAGCCGCGATGGTGACCCATCGTGACCAGCGGGAGGACTCCGTCCCGATCGCCCTTTCCCGGTGACCGAGGGGCCTTCACGGGACCGGAAGCGCCCTGCCGGGCGGGGTGGGAGACGGGCGTCTCCCATCCCGCAGTGGGAGGTTTCCGGGAGACGCGAACCTCTCCCAACGGCTCCCAATCGCCGTGAAGATCCCTCAACGGAACGCTCCGACCTGGGTGGATGCTCATCGGCGCAGGTCGCTGCGGAGCCGGGACCACCTTGACACGGCAGAGGTCACAGGTTCGAATCCTGTATCGCCCACCACCTTCCCAGGCCGGAGCACACGCTCCGGCCTGGGTCGTTTCCGGGCAGCGCGGCGGGAGGGCGGAGCCGTGGCTCCGCCCTCCCGCGCATACGTGTTCACACCCCGGGACGACCGTCAGCGGCTGCTTCGGTCAGGGAGGCGTTCCGACGACGCGGCCGTATCCCCGGTCGGGGGGACGTCGACGACCGCCGTGGCCGACCGTTCAGTCGCTGACCCTGCTCCGGGACCGGTACAGCAGGTCCTGGTACTCGGGATGACGGGCGATCCAGCCCGCGAAGAAGGGGCAGGTCGCCAGCACGCGCAGGTTCGCGGACCGCGCCTCGTCGAGGGCCGTGCGTGCCAGCGCGGACCCGACTCCTCTGCCTTCGTGCTCCGGCGCGACCTCGGTGTGCACGAACGCGACGAGTTCCGGCGTGCGGATGTACTCCGCGACGCCCGCGACCCCGGGTTCTCCGTCGACGCGGGCCTCATAGCGCTTGGCCTGGGGCACGTCGCCCACCTGGACCGCCACGGGTCCTCCCCTCGTGTTGGTGTGTCAGCCTGTTCACGCCGTTGACCGGCGGTGTCCTCGTCGGCGACGGGACCGGTCGGGGACGGGCCGCGCCCGCCGCGGACCGGCCCCGTCGCGCGGTCGTGTCCTCAGGCGCCGTTCGCGGCACGGCTGGCCAGCATCTGCGTCTCCCAGGCGAAGGCGATGCCGGTGGCACCGCCGTGCTGGGTCAGGACGTCGACCATGCCCTGCATGGTCTCCTCGCGGGCCCAGTCGCGCTGCCACTCGCCCGCCACGGCCAGCCAGGTGATCGGCGCCACGCCGGCCTGGACCATGCGCCGCACGGCCATGTCGTGGGACTCCGCCGTGGCACCGCCCGACGCGTCGGTGACGGCGAAGACCTCGAAGCCCTCGCCCGCCGCCTGGATCGCCGGCATGGCCAGGCAGATCTCCGTCCACAGACCGGCCATGACCACCTTCTTCCGGCCGGTCTCCTTGACGGCGTCGACGACGCGCTCGTCCTCCCAGGTGTTGATGAACGTGCGGTCGATCGGCTTCTGCTCCGGGAACACGTCCTGAAGCTCCTGGATGAGGTAGCCGCCGCGCTCCTCCAGCACGGTCGTCAGGATGGTCGGAACGCCGAACGCCTTGGCGGCCTTGGCGAGGCCGACGGTGTTGTTGACGACCATGGACGGCTCGTGGCTGTTGAGGTTGGCGAACTGGAACGGCTGGTGGTCGATCAGGACGAGGATGCTCTCCTCCGGCGTCAGCAGCGCCTGGAGTCCGTTCTTGGCCTTGGTGCTCACAGGGGGTTCCTCTCAGGGGTTTCGTGCTCTGGGGGCTCGGCCGGGACACCGCCGGCCGCCGTGCGGGCGGCACGGGCGCACGCGCCCGTGCCCGTGCCGCCCGTACCGGCCGACGTCACGCGGCGTCGGCCGACACCGCTGCGCGGACCAGCGCGACCTCTCCGATGGGAGACGGCCCTCCGAGCCAGTGACGGCGCGTCTCCGGTGAGTTAGGTGACGCATCACCAAAATTAGCATCATTGGATGATGTGTCAACCAAACCAGGACTCGGATCCACCGCCGCCACCGAACACGGATCGCCTACCAGCAAGTTGACTTGTCACCTACTGTCCGGATGATGTATCAACGACCAGCGGGGGTCTCGCACCCACAGGCGACGCGGGGCGCCGCCCCTCCGGAGGCCGTCGGCCGCCGGGGGTGCGGCGGGGACCGGCAGGACCGCGGCCCGCCTCGCTCCGGGAGGGACGGGGGTCAGGACACCCGTCCGCGGCGCACGGCCGCCTCCGCCCCTTGGCGTACAGAAGGAAGTGAGTGAGCGATGACCAGCCCTTCAGCCACGAACTGGCCGAGCCTGCGGGTCTCGGACTGGACCCCCACCCGCGACACCCTGCACATGTGGACCCAGATCGTGGGCAAGATCCGCATGGCCCACGCTCCGCTGATCAACCACTGGTGGCAGGTGACCCTCTACGTCAGCCCGCGCGGGTTGACGACCTCGGCCGTCCCGTACGGCACGGGGGCCTTCGAGATCGAGTTCGACTTCGTCGACCACCAGCTCCGGATCCGCAGCAGCGACGGCGGCGAGCGGAGCTTCGCGCTACGGCCGATGCCGGTCGCCGAGTTCTACACCCGGATCATGGACATGCTCGGCCGACTCGGGATCGAGGCACCGATCCGGCCGAGTCCCAACGAGGTCGAGCCCGCGATCCCCTTCGCCGAGGACCACGAGCACGCCTCCTACGACGGGGAGGCGGCCGCCCTGTTCTGGCGTCAGCTGCTCCAGGCGAACCGGGTGATCGGCGAGTTCCGGTCGCACTTCGTGGGCAAGGTCAGCCCGGTGCACTTCTTCTGGGGAGCGATGGACCTGGCCTGCACCCGCTTCTCCGGGCGGACGGCCCCGCCCCACCCGGGCGGAGCGCCCAACTGCGGGGACTGGGTCATGGTGGAGGGCTACTCCCGGGAGCTGTCCAGCTGCGGCTTCTGGCCCGGCGGCGGCGAGGAGGGCGCCTTCTACTCCTACGCCTACCCCGCACCCGACGGGTTCGCCGACCAGCCGGTGGGCCCCGAGGGCGCGTACTACAGCACCGAGTTCCAGCAGTTCCTGCTGCCCTACGAGGCCGCCCGCACCGCGCCCGACCCCGACCGCGCGGTGGCCGAGTTCCTGCGCACCACCTACGAGGCCGCCGCGAACCTCGGGAACTGGGACCGCTCCGCGCTGGAGGACGACCCCCTGCGGTGGCAGGGCACCCCCGCGTCCTGAGGGACGACGGGACGGACCGGGTCGGGATGACGGCCCCCGTCGACGGGTCCCCTCCGCTCTTTCGGAGGGCCCGGCCCGACGCGGGGCCGCGTCCCGGCCGCTTCGTCCCAAGTGGATGAGACGTCAACTTCTTCGTTACACTGCGCCCATGAACGAGACGCCGCGCTGGCTGGAGGCGGACGAGAAGGCCGCTTGGGACGGCTTCATCCGCATGCAGGAGACGCTCATCGGGCGGCTGTCCCGTCACCTCCAGGCCGACTCCGGGATGTCCGCCTCCGACTACGTCGTGCTCGTCAACCTCACCGCGACGGACGACGGCAGGATGCGCTTCCTGGAACTGGCCAAAATGGTGAACTGGGAGAAGAGCCGGATGTCCCACCAGGTCCGGCGGATGGCCAAGCGCGGGCTCGTGGCCAGGGAGGAATGCCCCGACGACGCCCGCGGGGCGTTCATCGTCGCCACCCCGGCCGGATACGCGGCGATCGAGGAGGCCGCGCCCCTGCACGTCGAGCACGTCCGCCGCCTGTTCGTCGACGCACTGACCCCCAACCAGCTCAGGACGTTCGCCCGGCTCTCCCAGCGCGTCGTGGACCACATGGAGAAGCAGCCGGACTGAGCGGGCGGCGCGCGGCCCCGGGGAATACCGCGCTATTCCGTTGATTGATCAACTTTCACTTGGGCTATTATGGTTGATACATCAACAAAAAGACGATGATGCCGCGACGGGGGCGACCACGCCCGGCACCGCGTTCGCCACGGCAGTCGGCACAGCGACCACAGGGAGACGGGTGCGATGCAGTTCGGGATCTTCACCGTCGGTGACGTGACCACCGACCCCACCACCGGCCGTACGC
>NZ_QPFC01001249.1:0-1993 GCF_003427465.1 Nocardiopsis sp. TNDT3
CGGGCGGCACCGCGCCGCCCGTCCCCGGTGATCTTCACTCAGCTGTAACGGGTTCTAGACCCAGACAGTGCCGTTGTACATGTGTGCTCCTTGTAGTGAGTGCCGTGGGGGCCCAGGCGTTCGGGGTGTCAGGCGGTCGACACGCCGTGCCACGCAGTGGCTACCGTGGAGGGTCCCTACGGCAGGATGCCCTAGATCACCGCTGAGCCCAACCCCGTGAAAACCGGGTGCCTCGGCCGTAAGCCGTTACCCATGGAGATCACACAATCAGCAATTAAGTTATTACCCAACGTAATGTAAAGTGGAGCGTGTCGCGGGACTGACGTGCCGCACCGCTGTCGGGCTCCGACACCCCGTTGTCGTAACCGACTGGCACCGTAAGGGAACGCGCGGCGAAACAACCCCGTCGAAGGGAGAACCGTGGGAGGCGGTGGACCCATCAGAGGCGGGTGTAGGAGTCGGACGGTGGAGAGCGATGTGAGGAGGGAGGCGCAACGGTGAGCATCTCTGAGAAGCCGATCGCGCCGGCCGGGCGTCCTGAGGACGAACGTCCGCGCTGGCCGATCCTCCAGCAGCCACGCGGACTGATCGTCTACATGGCTCTGCTCGTGTCCGCGACGCTGTTCCTGTTCGGAGGCGCGGTGGCGCTGACCGCCCCCGCGGTGATGGACCTGGTCACCCTGGTCGCGCTGCTGACGGGCGCCGTGCTCTGCGTGGAGGCGGGCCGCCGCCTCGGCACGCCGGCCGGGATCAACCGGGACTTCCTGGGGGCCTGGTGGTTTCCGGCGGTCCTCCTGCTGCCGCCGCTGTACGCGCTGATCCTCCCGGTGCCCGTCTTCCTGATGCTCCAGTACCGCACGCGCCGGGCGCTGCTCCACCGGCGGGTGTTCAACGCCGCCTCCATCGCCCTGTCCGGGTTCCTGGCCTCGGTGACCTGGCACTCGATCTGGGGCGGCGGCCTCGTCGACGGGCTCAGCGGCACCCCCGGCGCGCACGAGTACCTGACCACGGGCCCCGGCGTGCTCGTCGCCGTGCTGTGCTGCACGGGGTTCACCGTCCTCAACAACCTGCTCGTCGCGGTGGCCGCGCGGATCAGCAGCGGCCCCGGGCACACCCTGCGGCCCATGTGGGACCGCGAGGCCCTCATCGTGGACGCCGTCGAGTTATGTGTCGGCGTCACCGTCGCCATCCTCGCGCACCTGTCGCTGTTCCTGCTGGTCATCGCGGTCCCCCCCGTGCTGCTGCTCCAGCGCAGCCTGATGTACCAGCAGCTCCAGATGGCCGCGCGGACCGATCCCAAGACCGGCCTGCTCAACGCCCCCACCTGGGAGCAGGAGGCGTCGGTGGAGATCGCCAGGGCCCGCTCCTCGCGGGGCAGGGCTGCGGTGCTGATCATCGACATCGACCACTTCAAGAGGGTCAACGACAACCACGGGCACCTGTTCGGCGACCAGGTGCTGCTCGGCGTGGCCACCACCATCGCCCAGCAGCTGCGCCAGTCCGACCTGCTCGGCCGGTTCGGCGGAGAGGAGTTCGTGGTGCTGCTGCCCGGCTCCGACACCGCCGAGGCCTGGCGGGCCGCCGAGCGCCTGCGCTCCCAGGTGGGACGCATGGAGATCGCGGTGGACGACGTGCCGGTGTCCATCACCATCTCGATCGGCGCGGCCGTCATCGGCGACCACGGCAACGACCTGGTGGAGCTGCTCACCGCGGCCGACCTCGCGCTCTACCGGGCCAAGGAGACCGGCCGCAACCGCGTGTGCCTGCCCGCCGGGCGCACCGGGAGCGGCGGCAAGATCCCGGGGCCGCGGGGAGGCGAGATCTCCGGTCAGACGGATCCCAAGGACCCCACCGAGCACACCGAACTTCCGTGACCCGCGGTTTCGTGGTCCGGCGGAGTTGTCCACAGCGCGAAGAAGGGCGTTGCGCCCGAACCGTCGGATCACGCACCGTGAAGATATGCACTCTGACCAGCCGCACCACTCCCTCGGCC
>NZ_QPFC01001250.1:0-4548 GCF_003427465.1 Nocardiopsis sp. TNDT3
CTCGCGCAGCGGACCGAACGGGTCCGAGTGCGCCGTCTCCACGATCCGCACCCGCGTGCCGGGCTCGCGCTCCTCGAAGGCGCGCACCGCCTCGGCCACCGGGCCGTGCACCTTCCCCCGGAACCCGAGGCGGACCGTGGACGGCCCGCCGTGGGCGCGGTCGCGCGCGCCGTCCACCACCGCGGCCAGGTTCTGGTAGGCGGGCCGCAGGGCGTCGAGGAACTCCTCGCCGAACGGGGTGAGGCACGGGCGCGGGCCCGTGCGGTCCAGGAGAGGGGCGCCGATCCGGTCCTCCAGGGCGCGCAGCAGCAGGTCCACGGTCTCCGCGGGTACGCCCAACCGCACCGCGGCGTGTCCGGGGTGCGGTTCCTCGGCCAGGACGAGGAAGCACTCCAGCTCCCGGATCTCGATACCCCGCAACTGGACGGTCCCCCTCGCCTTCGCCGACATGGCCCGTGCCGCCCCCGACACGCGTCGGGTCGGCGAGCACCCCTCATGGAAGCACGGGACGCGTACCGCCCGGTTGACCGGCTCTCGTATGGCGGAAGGCGCGGCGGACAGCGGGCCCCGCCGGGTCCGGTCCGCTCGCGGGCGGCGCCCCCAGGTCCGCGCGTGGACGACGGCGCCCTCTCGGCCCGGGGCGCCGCGACCGCCGCCGGGACCCGGGAGACCGGACGGGTCCCTCCTCCGGGCGGGCCGGGCACGGTCACCGGATACGCTCGGCGCGACAGCGACTTCCGGGAGGAACCACCATGTCAGCGACCGCCGTCGTCACCGGAGCCAGCAGCGGGATCGGGGCCGCCACCGCGCGCGGCCTGGCCGAGGAGGGCTACGCCGTGGTCCTGGTCGCCCGCCGCGCCGACCGGGTCGAGGCGCTGGCGAAGGAACTGGCCGAGGAGGGCCGCAGCGCCCGCGCCCACGCCCTCGACGTCACCGACAGGGCCGCCGTCGAAGCCTTCGCCGACTCCCTGGCCTCGTGCGAGGTCCTGGTCAACAACGCGGGCGGTGCGATCGGAACCGAGACCGTCGCCGAGGGCGACCCCGCCGACTGGCGCGCCATGTACGAGGTCAACGTCATCGGTGTGCTCAACATGACCCAGGCCCTGCTGCCCAAGCTGATCGCCAGCGGGGACGGCACCGTGCTGGTCGTCTCCTCCACGGCGGGGCACGTGGCCTACGAGGGCGGCGGCGGGTACGTGGCCGCCAAGCACGGCGCGCACAGCCTCGCCGCCACGCTGCGACTGGAGCTGTGCGGCGAACCGGTGCGCGTGCTGGAGATCGCGCCGGGCATGGTCAGGACCGAGGAGTTCGCCCTCAACCGGATGCGCGGTGACTCCGGGGCCGCCGACGCCGTCTACGCCGGTGTGCCCGACCCGCTGAGCGCCGAGGACGTCGCCGACACCATCGTGTGGGCGGTCACGCGGCCCCCGCACGTGAACATCGACCTGCTCGTGGTGCGACCGCGCGCGCAGGCCGCCCAGCACAAGGTCCACCGCGTGCGGCGGGGGGAGTCCTAAGGAACACTGCCCAGCGGGCCGGCCGGAACCGTCACCGGTGTGGCACGGGGGTTTTCCGACCCGAATCCCAGCGGGGGCGGGCGGGGTGGCCGCCGAGTTCGACGGCCGCTCCGTCAGTCCCCGGCCGGGCCGCCACGGCCGAGGCCCCGGCAGGCTCCGTGTCGCGGCGACCGCCCGGTTCCACGCGGCCCAGACGCGCCACGGGTACGAGGGGCGTCCCGGGGGAGGGGCCCGGCGAACCCTCCCCGTGGTCACGGCACCGGCCCGGGAGGCGGGTGCGGGCCGCGGTCGCCGTCGGACCCCGCGGGGCTCAGGCCTGCGCGCCGCCGGACGCGCACTCGGCGCAGTCGCAGTAGTTCGTCGTGGACATGGACCGGCAACGGGTGCAGATCTGCCGCTTCGCTCCGGGGGGATCGTGCTTCCAGTCGTGCTGCCCCCGCCTGCAGATCCCCGAGGGGCCGATGACGGTGTCGTCACGTGAGGTGTCCATGGCAGCAAGGTAGCCCCGGCCGACCCCGAAGACCAGGGCCGGGCGGGACCGCGCCCCGGAGGGGCCGCCCCCGCGCGGGGGCGGCCCGTGTCCGGGCGGGGGTCGCGCGGAGCCCGTGGATCAGGCGTCCAGTTCCCGGGACAGCATCTCCACGAGCTCGTCCAGGACCTTGTCCGCGTTCTCCTGCTCCTCGCAGGACAGGGTGACCGTCTCGCCGTGCTTGACGCCCAGCGCCATCACGGCGAGCACGCTGCGGGCGTCCACGGGGTCCTGGCCCTCGCGGGCGATCTTGACGGGCAGGCCGGTGCCGTTGACGGCCTGGACGAACAGGCTGGCGGGGCGGGCGTGCAGGCCGAGCTGGGAGGCGATGGCCACGGTGCGCTGGGGCATGTCAGTCCTAGGAGAAGTCGTCGGGAGATCGTCGGTTGGGCGGGGGGCCCGGGTCAGAGCGTGTCGACCGGCCACTGCGGGTCGGGGTCGGCCACCGCGGTGATCGCGTCGGCGGCCACGTCGTCGGGGGAGGGGACGGTGGTTCCGGGCAGGGAGACCGCGGCGGTCCCCCACGCCACGGCGTGCCGCAGCCGGTCCTCGGGGGAGCCTTCCGCGCCCAGGAACCCGGCCAGGGCGCAGTCGCCCGCGCCCACCGTGCTGCGCGTGCGGACCCGGGGCCCGCGCGCCCACCAGGTGTGCTCGGGGTCCACGAGTATCGCACCGTGGCCCCCCAGTGTCACCAGGGCGGAGCCGTTGCCCCACCCCAGGACCTCGCGGGCGGCCTCGGTGACCGCGCCCACGGTGGTCAGTTCCCGGCCGATCAGCTCGGCCAGCTCCTCCTGGTTGGGCTTGAGCAGGGCCACCGACCCCGCGCGGGCCGCGGCCTCCAGGGGTTTGCCGGAGGTGTCCAGGGCCAGCGGGACCCCGTAGGAGGCGGCCAGTTCGGCGACGCGCACGTACAGGTCGTCGGGGGTGCCGGAGGGGAGGCTGCCGCTGGCCACCACCCACGCCGGCCCCCGGTCCAGCTCGCTCTCCAGGGCGGAGAGCAGGGCGTCGGTCTCCTCGGGGGAGAGCACGGGACCGGGTGCGTTGAGCTTGGTGGTGGTGCCGTCGTCCTCGGTGACGGCGATGTTGCCCCTGGTCTCGCCCTCGATGGGGACGGCGACGCAGGGCAGGTCCCCGAGCAGGGTGGTCAGCTCGGCGCCTCCGCCGCCGCCCACGGGCAGTACCGCCCGTGTGGGCACGCCGGCGCGGCGCAGCGCGCGGGAGACGTTGACGCCCTTGCCGCCCGCCTGCGCGCGGGTGGAGCCCACGCGCAGGACCTCACCGCGGGTCAGGTGACTGACCTCCAGGGTGTGGTCCACGCTCGGGTTGGGGGTGAGGGTCAGGATCATGGGTGCTCTTTTCGAGGTGGCTGCGCCCGGCCCGGTCCGGATGTGGGACTACCTTTGATTATGTGTGTTTGCCTGCGTGTGTCAATGCTGTTGTGCCCTGGTTTCCGGTTTTGGCCACTGTCGGTCACGGGCGGGTGGAGCTCGTGTCACCGGTGTCCCGGTGCGCGGGCGCGGTCGGAGCGAGGGGAAACACTCCTGGTGGGTTCGGGCGGACCGTAGGGGCTTCGCGACGAGCAGTGTTGCTGGGATATTGGTTCAAGGTACCTCTTGTGTGTCCCAGGCAACACCATTAAACTCACAGAAAACCACACCGAAACACAGGTGATCCAACATGTACGCGGAAGAGCGCCAGAAGGCGATCCTCGAACGCGCCCGGCGGGACGGCCGGGTCGACGTGACGGGACTCGCCGCGGAGTTCGACGTCACGTACGAGACCATCAGGCGCGACCTCACGGCACTCGAACGCCACGGGGTCCTGCGCAGGGTCCACGGTGGCGCGATCCCCGTCGAGCGGCTGGGCTTCGAGCCCGCCCTCAATGTGCGCGACTCCGTCATGACGCAGGAGAAGGAGCGCATCGCCAAGGCGGCTCTCGCCGAACTCCCGGAGGAGGGCGCCATCCTGCTCGACGCCGGGTCCACCACCGGACGCCTCGCCGAGCAGTTGCCCGCCGACCGCGAACTCACCGTCGTCACCAACTCCCTGTCCATCGCCCTCACGCTCGCCCCGCGTACCCACATCAACCTCATGCTGCTCGGCGGGCGCCTGCGCACCCGCACCCAGGCCACCGTCGACGCCTGGGCGCTGCGCTCCCTCGCCGAGTCCTACGTCGACGTCGCCTTCATGGCGGCGAACGGGATCTCCACCGAACGCGGGCTCACCACACCCGATCCCGCGGAGGCGGAGGTCAAGCGGACCATGATCGCCTCGGCCCGCCGCTGCGTCCTGCTCGCCGACCACACCAAGGTCGGCAACGACCACTTCGCCCGTTTCGCGGCGGTCGAGGACCTCGATCTGGTCATCACCGACACCGGTCTCGCCAGCGGTCTCGCCGACGAACTGGAGGCCGCCGGACCCCGAGTCCAGGTGGTCTGACCAGGGCGGGACACCGAGCGGGGCGGTTCCACCGTCCGGGACCGCCCCGCCCCGGAACACCCC
>NZ_QPFC01001251.1:0-2268 GCF_003427465.1 Nocardiopsis sp. TNDT3
CGTGCCGGAGGGGACGCGCTCCCGGAGGGGACGGCCGTGCCGGAGGGGCTCAGGCGCCCCCGCCGACGTACTCGCGCGGGACCCGGGGGCCCACCCGCGTGACGATCTCGTACGGGATGGTGTCCAGGATCTCGGCCCAGTCCTCGGCGGTCGGGGTGTCCGGGTGGTCCTCGGGGTTGCCGAAGAGCACCGCGTACTCACCGGCCTCCACGGCGTCGTCGCCGACGTCCACGACGAACTGATCCATGCAGACCGTTCCCGCGACGGCCCGGCGGCGTCCGCCCAGGAGGACGGGCCCCCGGTTGGTGGCGGCGCGGGGGACCCCGTCGGCGTAACCCAGCGGCACCAGGGCCAGGGTGGTCTCCCGGTCGGTCACGTAGCGGTGGCCGTAGGAGACGCCGCTGCCCTCGGGGACGCGCTTGGTGAGGGCGAGCCGGGAGCGCAGCGTCATCGCGGGCCGCAGCCCGGTCCCCGTGAGGCCGGGGATCGGGCTCAGGCCGTAGCTGGCGATCCCGCCGCGGACGAGGTCGAAGCGGGCCTCGGGGAGGGTGAGCAGCGCGGCCGAGTTGGCGATGTGCCGGACCTCGGGGGTCAGGCCGACCTTGTCCGCGGTCTCCAGGGCCTCGTGGAAGCGGGAGAGCTGGCGTGCGACGGAGGGGTGGCCCGGCTCGTCGGCGCAGGCGAAGTGGGACCACACGCCGGTGACGCGCAGGTGCCCCTCGTCCTCGGCGCGGGCGGCGGCCTCGGCCAGGGCGCCCCAGTCGGCGGGACCCACGCCGCCGCGGTTGAGGCCGGTGTCGGCCTTGAGCTGTACGCGGGCGGTGCGGCCGATGCGGCGGGCCTCGGCGATCACGGTGTCCAGGACCGCGCGGTCGCTCACCCCGAGGTCGATGTCGGCCTCGACGGCCTCCGCGACCGGCTCGCCGGGCGGGATGATCCAGGCCAGGACGGGCGGGGTCAGTCCGGCGCGGCGCAGTTCGAGGGCCTCGCCGATGAAGGCCGTGCCCAGCCAGGTCGCGCCGCCCGCGATCAGGGCGCGGGCTGCCGGGAGCATGCCGTGCCCGTAGCCGTCGGCCTTGACCACACCCATGAGCGGGGTGCCCCCTGCGAACCCGCGGAGCACCCGCGCGTTGTGGGAGATCGCGTCGAGGTCGACGCGAGCGTGCGCGAAGTGAGACATGTACTCCAGTGTTCCACGTGCGCGGGACCGGAGCGGAGCGGCGCCGGAACACGCCCGGCGAGGGGTCGGACACGCCCGGGAGGGCGTGACCGTTTTCCCCGGCCTCCCGGGGCGTCCCGCGTGACCAGGCACGACGCGGGTTTTCTCGGTCACCCGTAGTACATGGGTGGATGCGGGGTAGGGGATCGGCCCAGAGGCACAGTATCTGGGGGTACTGGCATGACCGAGATAGGTAGCGAACGACCCGTCAACACCACGAGGCTGTGGTACGGAGGGATGGCCACCGCCGTGGTGGCGGCGCTGGTGATCTTCGCGGGGGCACTGGTCTTCCGAGGAGTGTTCGGGGTACCGGTGCTCGCACCGGAGGACGCGGGGGCACTGGGCGACGCGAGCACGGTGGTCTACGCGCTGATGGCCGCCGTGGCGGCGCTGCTGGCCACGGGGCTGATGCACATGCTGCTGCTCAGCGCCCCGCGGGCGATGAAGTTCTTCGGGTGGATCCTGGGGCTGGTCACGGCGATCGCCGCCGTCGCCCCGTTCAGCGAGCCCGTGGACACGTCGAGCCAGGTCAGCACGTCCGTGATCAACCTGGTCACGGGTATCGCGATCATCACCCTGCTGCGGAGCGTGGGGCGCGCCTCCACCCTGAGCGGCCGGGCCCCGGGTGACGCCCGGACGGCCTACACGACGCACGAGGCGACCGTGAGGCCCGTCGGGGACCCCGGGCCGGAGCCCAGGGACGAGACGCAGGCCGTGGATCCCAGGGAGCCCGTGCAGGGTGAGGAGCCCGTCCTGCGGCACGAGGGCATCCTGCCCGACGTGAAGCAGGGCGAGTACCGCAAGAACCAGGTCCGCGCCCAGCAGATGGACGCGGAGGCGGAGGAGGCCAGGCGGGACCAGCACGGCCGTCAGGCTCCGGGAGACCAGCACGCCGGATGACCGGTACGCCGGGCGGCCGACGCACCGTTCGACCAGCACGCCGGACGGTCCCGACGAGCGGCCGGACCGGGTGACCCGTGACCCCGGGAACCAGAGCGGCGCCCCCTGACCCGAGGCGCACGAGGGGGCGGAGCCGAGCGGCTCCGCCC
>NZ_QPFC01001252.1:0-1006 GCF_003427465.1 Nocardiopsis sp. TNDT3
GTCTCCCTGTGGACTTGTGGTGGCGCCCCGCGCGCCGGTGCCGTCCGCCTGCCCCTGGGGCGCGTTCGGCCGCGGTTCCCGGGAGGCGCCCCGCCGCGTCTCGTCCGTCGGTACCGCCCCGGTCGAAACCACTTCGCTTGGCATGCCTACCTCCCGCGGATCCGTCCGGTCGCGCGGGCGCCGTCAGCGCCGCCCGGCTCCACCGGTGCACGTGCGTGTCATCAGGGCCAGTCGTGACGTGGCCGCCGCGGTACCTCTCCCACCAGTCTAGTGGGGCCGTTCCCGTCGGGAACGGCCTCGGCCTCCCCCGCTCCCGCCGCGCCCGTCGGCGGGTGTGACACTGGCCACCGGGGGTTCACCCCCGGTGGTGGAGTACGTCAACGATGACGGGCCGTCGCGCATTCCCCGTGGGGAGGGGCGTCGGCCGCGGCGCGGGTCGGCCGGATCAGACCGTGAGGAGGGTGTGCAGCTCCACGTCGGGCACCCTGTCCCGTCCCCGGAGCGCGGAGAGCTCCATCAGGACGGAGAATCCCACGACCGTACCACCCGCCTTGCGGACCAGGTCCACCGCGGCCCTGCCGGTGCCGCCGGTGGCGAGGACGTCGTCCACGATCAGCACACGGCTGCCCGGGGAGACCGCGTCGGCGTGGATCTCGACGGTCGCGGTGCCGTACTCCAGATCATAGGCCTGCCCGATGGTCCGTGAGGGCAGTTTCCCGGCTTTGCGCGCGGGGACGAAGCCCGACCCCAGCGCCATGGCGACCGGGGCGCCGAAGATGAACCCGCGCGCCTCCAGTCCGACCACGTGGTCCACCCCCGCGGCGCGGAAGGGCGCGGCGAGGCCCTCCACGGCGGCGGCGAAGCCCTCCCGGTGGTTGAGCAGCGGCGTGATGTCCTTGAACAGGACGCCGGGCTTCGGGAAGTCGGGGACGTCGCGGATGTGCGCCCGGATGAGCTCCGGGCTGGGGACGGGCGCCGCGGTGGCGGTGTCGTCGGGCATGTGGGA
>NZ_QPFC01001253.1:0-2177 GCF_003427465.1 Nocardiopsis sp. TNDT3
GCGGCCCGCCTCGGTCCCGGACCCGCCGGGCCCAGGGAGGCCGCCCTCCGGGAAAGGACGGCGAAGCACCGGAAGGGGGCACTGCCGTGACGGGCACTGACAGAACCTCCCAAACGCGTCGTCGGGGTGTTTGACTGCCGGAGGCGGCCGACGCGGCATGCGCGGCCGGCCGTCCCCGTCGACCCGTGCCCGAAGGGCTGACCGCGCCCTCGTACGGGGTTCGACGCGCGTCCAACACGAACTCTTCTGAGGAGATCCATGTCCCTCGTTCACGCCTACACGGCCTCGTCGGCGACCGCGCCCCTGGCGCCGGGCACGATCGAGCGCAGGGAGGTCGGCCCGAAGGACGTCCTGATCGACATCGCCTGGGCGGGGATCTGCCACTCCGACATCCACACCGTCCGCGGGGACTGGGGCGAGGTCCCCTACCCGTTGACCGTGGGGCACGAGATCGCCGGTGTGGTCGCCGAGGTCGGCTCCGAGGTCACCCGCCACAAGGTCGGCGACCGGGTGGGAGTGGGCTGCATGGTCGACTCCTGCCGGGAGTGCGCGAACTGCCTGGCCGGTGTGGAGCAGTACTGCCTGCGCGGGTTCACCGACACCTACAACGGCACCGACCGGGACGGGACCGTGACCCAGGGCGGGTACTCCCAGCGCATCGTCGTGGACGAGCACTTCGCGCTGCGCGTCCCCGAGGCCATCCCCTTCGAGAAGGCCGCACCGCTGCTGTGCGCGGGGATCACCACCTACTCGCCACTGCGCAACTGGAACGCCGGGCCGGGCAGGAAGGTCGCCGTGGTCGGGCTGGGCGGCCTCGGGCACATGGCGGTCAAGCTCGCCCACGCCATGGGGGCGGAGGTGACGGTGCTCTCGCAGAGCATGAAGAAGCGCGAGGACGGGCTGCGGTTCGGCGCCGACCACTACCACGCCACCAGCGACCCGGACACCTTCGAGCGGCTGGCCAACACCTTCGACCTGATCGTCAACACGGTCAGCGCGCCCATCGACCTGGACGCCTACCTGAACCTGCTGGCCCTGGACGGCGCGATCGTGAGCGTGGGCGCGCCGCCGGAGCCGGTGGCGGTGACGCTGTTCACGCTGTTCGAGAACCGCCGCTCGTTCGCCGGTTCCAAGATCGGCGGTATCGCCCAGACCCAGGAGATGCTGGACTTCTGCGCCGAGCACGGCATCGCCCCCGAGGTCGAGATCGTCCGCGCCGACCAGATCAACGAGGCATGGGAGCGGGTGCTCGCCTCGGACGTGCGGTACCGGTTCGTCATCGACGCCTCGACCCTGGGCGGTGCCTGACCGCCCCGAGGGCCCGAGCACGGCGGGCCCCGCCGCTCCCCTGCGCGAGGGGGTCGGCGGGGCCCGTCCCGTCTCCCACCTGCGGCGGGGTCAGCCGGGGTACGTACGGCGGGCCGCGTCGACCCCCTGGCTCCGCCCGCGACGCGACAGCGCCGACCCCCGGGCGCAGGCGTCGCGGTGGGCGTCCCCACCGGGCGGGGACCTCGCCGCGCCGACCAGCCGGGCCGGGTCCGGCGCCGGCGACCGGTCCGGGCCCGTGCCGTGCCCTGCCGGGGAACGGGGAACGCCGTCCCGCCCCGCGGCCCGGGCGGGACGGCGTCCCCCGAGACCTCCGAGGCTCAGCGCCTCAGGAGGCGGCGGACTCGCCCGCGCCGCGCAGGTGGGACATGCTCCCGTACAGCTCCTGGAGCCGCCGCACCTCGTCGGCGTCGACGAAGCGGGCGATGCCGCGGCCGTAGTCCTTCGCGGTCTCGATGACGAACCGGACCGCGCTCTCCACGCTGCGCAGGTCCGTGGCGCCGGTGGCCGACCCGGCCACGGCCTCCTCGGTCACGATGGCCACGCCCACGACCGGGGCGCTGGTGGCCGTGGACGGCTGCAGGATCGAGTTCACGTGGTAGACGCCGTTGCCGTACGGGGTGATGTCCTGCATGGTCAGCGGCATGACGACCGGGGCGCGGCCGGTGGTGCGGGAGACGATGTCGAGCAGGCTCTCCGGGACCCGCACGATCCACCCGTCGACGACGGCCGGGGTGATGGCGATGCCGTGGTGGTTGCAGATCCGGTTGCCCTTGGTGGTGTCCACGGACAGGATCGCGTCCATCGCGGGCAGGACCTCGTGCCGGTTGCTGACGTCCTGGTCCACGACC
>NZ_QPFC01000140.1:0-1071 GCF_003427465.1 Nocardiopsis sp. TNDT3
GACGGGTGGGAGGACCCGCCGCAGGAGAGCTTCGAGCACGCCGCCGAGGCCGACGTGGTCGAACAGGCCCGCGAGGCGGGCCCGGACGACGAGGAGCGGCGCTGACGGGGGGCTCCCCCGCCCGGGACCGCGTCCTTTTTCCTCCGCTTCCTCCCGGCCGCCGATCGCGGCCCTGACCACGTGTTCGGCCGGTGCCTCACCGTGCCCGCCCGGAACCCCGACCGGCTTCCCGCTGCTCACGGGGAACCTACGCCGGAGTAGGATGAGGGGGACCGCTGTGGAGCGCGCCACTGGCCGCGCTCCGCGAGCACTAGCCACGCAGATGTCCGGTTATGGCGTGCATCTGCCATGCCGAGTTCGGAGGGTCGGTGTGACAGCTCCTTCAGACTCCCGCGCCCGGGGAACCCGTCTGCCCCGGGTCAGGCGCCGCCGCCAGCTCCTGGCCGCGGCCCAGGAGGTCTTCGTCGCGCGCGGGTACCACGCGGCGGCGATGGACGAGATCGCCGACCGCGCCGGAGTCAGCAAACCGGTCCTGTACCAGCACTTCCCTGGGAAGCTGGAGCTGTACCTGGCCCTGCTGGAGGAACACTCCGAGGTGCTGGTCGACAAGCAGCGCGAGGCCCTGGAGAGCACGGACGACAACCGCCAGCGCGTCATCGCGAGCTTTCGCGCCTACTTCGACTTCGTCGCGGGCGACGGCGAGGCCTTCCGCCTGGTCTTCGAGTCCGACCTGCGCAACCTCCCGGCCGTTCGGGCCAAGACCGAGGAGACCTTCCAGCGCTGCGCCGAGGCCATCGGCGAGGTGATCCGCCAGGACACCAGCATCTCCGACGAGGAGGCGCACCTGCTGAGCATCGGACTGGTCGGCATGGCCGAGACCAGCGCCCGGTACTGGCTCAACAGCCGCGGCTCCGTGCCCAAGGACGCGGCCGAGCAGCTGGTGGCCCGCCTGGCCTGGCGCGGGATCAGCGGCTGGGACCTCCAGCGCGGCTCCGGCGAACAGGGCTAGGGGCGCGGCCGCACCCGCCGCCCGCAAGGCGAGGGCCCCCGTGCGCGCACGGGGGCCCTCGC
>NZ_QPFC01001254.1:0-2570 GCF_003427465.1 Nocardiopsis sp. TNDT3
CACCTGGACCTCGCCGCCCAGCTCCCCCCGCCTCCCCGGTGGCGCACCTACGGCGGCGGGCCGGACCCCGACGAAACCGGCGCGGACCCCCCGTTCTACGACCCGGGGCCGCGGGCCGGGAGCCCCGCCGCCGAGAGCGAGCGCCACCTGGGCCCCGTCCGGCCCTGGAGCTTCCCCATTCCCCTGGGGCCGCACCGCCGCCAGCTGCTGGACAAGGTCAACGCGGCCATCTGCCTGCGCCGCCCCCTGCTGCTGGTGGGCCCGCCCGGGATCGGCAAGTCCAGCCTCGCCCACCAGATCTCCCGCGAGCTGGGCCTGGGCCGCGTCCTGCGCTGGGCCGTCACCAGCCGCAGCACCGTGCGCGACGGCCTGTACGCCTACGACCCCCTCACCCAGATCCACGACCTCAACCTGGAGAACGCCCGCAACCGGGCCCTGGGCGCCCGGGACCGCCGCTACGCGAGCGCCGACGGCACGGAGGCCGACGCCCACCTGCGCAGCAGCGCCGAGTCGATCGGCCGCTACCTCACCCTGGGACCCCTGGGCACCGCCTTCCTGCCCACCCGGCTGCCCCGCGTGCTCCTGGTCGACGACTTCGACCTGGGCGACTTCGACCTGCCCGGCGACCTGCTCGACCTGTTCGAGAACGGCGGCTACACCGTCCCCGAGCTTGGCCGACTGGCCAACGTGGCCGGGAGGATCCGGGTGGCCACCGACGACCCCGGCCGTACGGCGGCGGTCGAACGCGGCGAGGTCCTGTGCTCGGCCTTTCCCGTCACGGTGGTGACCTGCAACGACGACCGGGACCTGCCGCCCGCCTTCCTGCGCCGCTGCATCCCGGTCCGGATGGGGCTGCCGGACGAGGACGAGCTGGTGGCCGCCGTGGCCGGGCACTTCGACGGCGACCCGCCCACCGGCACGCGGACCCTGGTCACCGAGTTCCTGCGCAGGAGCGCCGACGGCCACGGACTCGCCGTGGACCAGCTGCTCAACGCCGTGCACCTGGTCGGCGCCATGGGACGGGGCGAGCCGGGGCCCGAGCAGGTCCGCCACCTCTCCGACCTGCTCTGGCACCGCCTCACGGAAACCCCGGGATGAGCCCCGCGCACCAGCCGGGGGACGACCGCCCCCGGGGCTCCGGCGACCGGTCGGGCGGTTCCCCGGGTGGCCTCACGCCCACGGAGTGGGCGGACGCGCTCCACCTGGCGGCCCTCCAGGCGCGTGCCGAGGCCGCGCGCCGCGACCGCCCGATCTTCACGGCGCCGCCCGCCGACGGTCCGCCGCCCGGGGAGGCCGCCGGTTCCGGTCCGCCCCCGGTGGAGGCCGGGACGGGGACGGACGCGCCGGGGACCGAGCGGTCCTCCCCTGCGCCCGGCACGGACACCGGGACCGCCCGGTCCCCGGGGCTCCCCGCCGGCGGGGGCGGTTCCGCCGCCGGGCGCGTGCCCCGTGGGCGGGCCCCGGCCCCGCCGCACGGCGGTGAGGGGACGCCCCCGTGGCCGCACCGGGACCCGGGGGACGGCGGGTCGCCGACGGAGCCCCCCGGGTTCGTCCAGCCGGTCCTGGAACGGCGCCAGGAACTGGTCGCCGCACTGGGTCCCTTCCACCTGACCGAACCCCGTGGGCGGCCGGACGGCGTCGACCCGGAGGGCACCGCGCGCAACTACGCGCGCTCGCTCCTGGACAGCCTCCACTGGTCCGAGGACGAGCGCGAGGGCGCCGGCGTCCCGGTGGTGCCGCGGCCGTGCGCGCGCCGGGAACGGGCGGTCAACCTGACCCTCCTCGTCGACGACGGCGTCACCATGGCCTTCCAGCGCGGCCTGGCCGCCGAGTTCGTCCGGCTCGCGCGCTCCGGCGGGATCTTCCGCGAGGTCGCCTCCCTGTACTTCGACTCCGCGCGCCCCGGCGTCCCCAGGCTGCGCGACGGCCACGGACGCCCCGGCCGCCTCGGCGGCGGCCGCGCGCACGTGGTCCTGTTCCTCACCGACGGGCTCGGCGGCGCCTGGCGCGACCGCGGCTTCCAGGACTGGGTCGCCGAGGCCGCGGACCGCGGCGCGGTCGCGATCCTCCACCTGCTCCAGCCCCTCCTGTGGCGGCGCGGCGCCATCGCCACCGTCCCCATGGAGCTGGCCGCGCCCCGGGCCGCCGGTCCCTGCGCCGCGAACACCCGGTACGCGCGGGAGCGCACCCTCACCGACCCGGAGGAGGACAAGCGCGAGCCGGGGGTGCTCGTGCCGGTGCTGACGCTGGATCCCCGGACGATCCGCGACTGGGCGGTCTTCGCGATGGGCAGGGGCCCCGGACGCCTGTGGGCGCACACCGCGCGGTTCCCCGCGGGAGAGGACCCCGCCCCCGCCGAGGCTCCGGACGCCGGGGAACCCGCCTTCGACGCCGAACGGGAGGCGCGGCGCTTCCGGCAGCTGGCCAGTCCCGAGGCGTTCGACCTGGCGGTGGCCCTGGCCGCCGTGCCGCTGGACCCGCGTCTGGTGGAGGCGGTCTGCGAGGACGTGCTCGGCCGCACCACGCCCTCGGAGCTGACGGAGGTCTTCTTCAGCGGGCTGGTGCGCGGG
>NZ_QPFC01001255.1:0-1304 GCF_003427465.1 Nocardiopsis sp. TNDT3
GTCCCGGGACCCGTGGTCCCGGGACCGGGCCGCGGAACCCGGTCGGTGGGATCGGCGCGGTGGGGCGGGGACCCGGTTCAGTACTCCCCGGCGGTGCCGCCCTTGAGCGCGGACACCGTCCCGGGGACGTCGTCCACCACGACCGCGTCCATCCCCGCCTCGGCGAACCGCGCCGCGTCCACCGGGTCCGGACACCAGGAGACGACCTCGATCCCCGCCCGGTGCGCCAGGTCCACGGTGTACTCCACCGACCGGCGGTCCGGCCGGGGCGCGTCGCCGGACAGCCCGAACGAGCGCGCGTCGATCGCCACCACCGGGCACCCCATCCCGGCGGCGCCCGCCACGGCCTGGTCCAGCGGGTTGCGCACGAACGGCATCCACGCCGTGGGCGCCGCCGGAACCTCCTCGCGGACGGCGAGCAGGACGCCCGGGTCGAAGGAGCAGACGAACACCCGGCGGCGTCCGGCCTCCCTGCGCAGGTACGGCAGGAGCAGCGAGACCGTCCGGCGCGAGGGGGCGTCGACCGCGTCCTCCATCACCGACTTGACGTCCACGTCCAGGCCCACCCCGGCCGGGATCGCGGCCAGGCCCTCCTCCAGGCCGACCAGCCCGGCCCCGGCGCACTCGCGCGCGGTCAGCTCCACGATCGCGCGGCCGTCGTCCAGGGCGGCGTTGTGGTAGAGCACCAGCGCGTCGTCGGCGGTGCGGCGCACGTCGATCTCGATCCAGTGAGCCCCCGCCCGCGCCGCCGCGGCGTAGGACTCCGGCGTGTTCTCCCGGGCGCCGTCCACCACGCCGCGCCCCGCGCCGCGGTGTCCGACCACTTCGGTCGCCTCGAAGACCCGGCTCACGCGTCCGCCCCCGACAGGGCGGCGCGCTCGCGCCCGCGGCGCAGCAGCGTCTCGGCGATCTCCACGTCGCCCGGGTTCGTCACCTTGATGTTCGTCTCCTCTCCGGGCACGATCCGCACCTCCTCCTCCGGCAGGTACCGCAGCACCACGCCGCAGTCGTCGGTGGCCACCAGGTCCGGGTCGGCCGAGGCCAGCTCGTAGGCGCGGCGGGCCACACCGAGCCGGAAGCCCTGCGGGGTCTGCATCCTGCGCAGCCGCGCGCGCGGGGGGACCTCCATGATCACCTCGCCGCCGGAACCGCCGGGCGCCACCCGCACCACGGTGTCGGCGCTGGGCACCGCCACCCCGACCGCGCCCGTCTCCGCCAGCGCCGCCACGCACGCGCTGATGACCGCCGGGCTCACGAGCGGGCGCGCCGCGTCGTGCAGCAGCACCAGGTCGGTGTCGGCGGCG
>NZ_QPFC01001256.1:0-3296 GCF_003427465.1 Nocardiopsis sp. TNDT3
AGAAGTCGCGCTTGACGTCGTAGGCCGCGTGGCCGGACGGGGCGTGTACGACGTGGCTGCTCGTCCCCGAGGTGTTGAGCGCGGTCCCCGTGCTCTTCTCGAAGGTCGCCGAGTACTCCACGAAGGGCAGGTCGAGCCGGACGCTCTTGCCGTTGGGCAGTTCGAGCCAGATGCCGAAGCCGCCGCCGATCGAGCCGGACGCCACGCTGGAGTGCTTCACGCTGGAGGAGTCGCTCTTGACCGCGGTGTTGCTGTGCACGAAGTCGGCCAGGCCGGGGGCGAAGTCCTTGCGGTCGTACTGGGTCGGCACCGACCACATCCGCATGATGCGGGGATGGCTGCCGGGGATCTCGATGCGGATGTGCGCGGAACTGTTGGACATCTGCGGCAGGTACTGCTGCAACCGGTCGTTGTCGAAGGTCGCCTCGATCCGCGCGCGGTACTCGTCGTTGCGCTTCTCCTTGCCGGAGGGGGTGCGGCCGCCGCCCCGGTTCCCCTCGGGCGGGGGGAGGATGTGGTCGGCGAGCCAGGTGCCGAGGGTGCTCCCGCCCGGCCTGCCGCCGCCTCCCGTGGTGGCGGTGCCGCCGTGGCGGTCGCCTCCGCCCCTGCGGTCGGTCCCGTCCCCGCGGTCGCCTTCACCGCCGCGGCCGTCCTCTCCGCCGCGGCCGGTCCCGCCGTCGCCGGACGCGGTGCTCACACCGGTTCCGGTGCCGGACACCGCCGGGGCAGGGGAGAGGCGGGTGATCTCCAGCGGGTGGCCGGTACCCGTGAACGGCCGGTTCACCGGCTCGTGGTGACCGTTCGCGTCCTTCGGTCCGTTGTCGGGCACGATCCGCCGGGGGGCGTCGGAGGTCACCACCTCGCCGGGCAGGTTCATGGCCAGCCCGTTGTACGCGGTCCCCTCCTGGACGCGCGGCGCGGTGAGGCCGGGACCGGTGACCGACGCCCTCATGCCGAGGTCTCCGACGTAGACGTTCGGGGCGCCGAGCAGTTCGATGCCGCTCGCGGCGTTGGCGCTGGCCGAGGCCGATCCGGAGGTGCCCCGGACCCTCGCGCCGCCGCGCCCGCCGACGGCCGCGATCGGCCCGGCGTCGTTGCCGTCGACGCCGGTCACGTAGAAGGGGCTCATCGTGAACTTGCCGCCGACGGTCTTGCCCGCGCCGCGCGACCCGCCGTCGCTGGAGTCCACCCCGGGCCCCGCGTCGTTGAGCCGCAGGAACCTGGAGTCCCCGCCGCCGCTCAGGGCCTTGGCGTCGACGTGGTAGAAGTCGTCGCCGAGGGAGCGCAGGTCGATGTCGGCGCTCCAGGTCTGCCCGCCCTGGGTGGTGTTGACGGTGCGCCCGCCCTCGCGGAGGAAGGGCCGCGGCCCCTCCCTCGTGAGGATGTCGACCACGCCGTCCACGATTCCCTGCCGTGCGGTGTCGGGCATGCCCGGCGTGTTGGCCAGGACGTCGTCGACGAACCCGGGCAGGTGCTCGGCGAAGAGCATGTGCGGTCCGAGGAGGTTGGACGTGGTCAGGTAGCCCAGGTCGTAGCTCTGACCGCTCCGGTCCGGCACGAAGCCGCCGTCGTAGGTGAGGGCCGGAAGCGGCGGGGGCGGCGGTGCGCCCTCCGGAGGGGCCCCCTCCGGTGATGTGTCCCCCTGGCGGACGGGTGGGTCGGTGTCGGGGGGGCCGAGCGGGATGTCCCTGCTGGTCCCGCCCAGGGGGACGGGGCCGGTGTCGCCGCTCGGGTCCGCGGGGGGCGTCATGACGGTCATGACGGTGATCGGGTTCCCGGGGCGCAGCAGGTCGGCCTGCATCCGGGCGAAGTCGCGGTAGTTGAGGTAGGCCTCGTTGGCTTCGCGCTGCGTCTGGTAGGCGCGGGCGCGCAGGTCGGCGGCGTCGGGGCGGCCCCGGCTCTCGGCCTCCCGGCTCTGGCCGACCAGGTCCTGGGCGCGCTGGTAGCCGTTGAGCGCGTCCTTGATGCTGGCCGAGGCCATCTCCCCGAGCCGGATCGCGGTGGTGATCCCGTCCGACACGGCCTGGGGGGAGGGGCGGCCGCGGCCGCCGGTGTTCGCGGCGGCGGAGCGGTCCTGGTCGCCTCCGCCCCGGGAGCGGTTGCCGTGGTCCGGTTCCGTGCCGCGGCCCCTGTCGCCGCCCTCGGTGCCGGGACCGTGCTGGTCGTCGGAGCGGTCACGGTCCTGGCCGCTCCGGTCGCCGCCGTCGGCGCTGTTGCCGTTGTCGCCCGAACCGTCCTCGTCCCGGCCGCCGTCCTTGTCGTCGTCCTTCTCCCGGCCGTCGTCGGAGGACGTCCTCTCCGGCTCCACGGCCGCGTCGATCCTCTCCAGGAGGTTCCGTACGCTGTCGGCGCGTTCGCGGGCGCTGGTGGCGATGTTCTCGGCGTCGTCGCGGGCCTTCTCAGCGGTCCTCGCGGCTGCCTCGGCGCTCTTGGCCGCGGCCTCCGCCTGCTGGGCGGCCCGCTGGGCGGACTCGTGTGCGCGGCGGGCGTCGGCGGCGGTCCTGTCGGCCGTCTTCACGGTCGCGTCGGCGTCCCCCCGGGCCTTCTCCGCGATCCCGCGTGCCTCGTTCGCCCGGGCGGCGGCCTCCCGGGCCTCCCGCGCGGTGGTCTCCGCCCTGGTGCGCAGGTCCTGTGCCTGCTCGGCCAGCTGCTTCGCGTCCTCGGCGGCCCGGGTCGTGGTCCGCACCGCGTCGCGTGTGGTCTGCCGGGCCTGCCGGGCCCGCTCCCGTGCGTCCTCCGCGGTCCGGTGGGCGGCGTCCTGCCGGGTGTCCGCCGTTCCCCGGGCGTCGGTGCCGTCCGATGTCGTCTGCCCGCCGGGGGAGGGCTGGGGAGCGTTCGCCGCCGCCCGGACCGCGCGGTCCGCGGCGGTGCGGGCCGCGCGGGCGTGGTCATCGGCCTGCTTGACCCTGTCGGTGGCGGCCTCCGCGCGGGTGCTCACCTCGGCGGCCCTGTCCGCGGCGGCGCGGGCCTCCTCAGCCGTGTCGGCGGCCCTCTGCGCCTCCTCCGCGGCCCTCTGCGCGTCCTGGGCGGCCCGGTCCGCGCTGTCCCGGTGTTCGGACGCGCTGGTGCTGAGCCCCTCGGCCCAGGTCCGCAGGGCCTCGGCGTCCGCGGCCGTCCGGTCGGCCTTCGCCTTCGCGGCGTCGGCCTCCGACTTCGCCTTCGCGGCGTCGGTCCGCGCCGTCTCCGCCGCGTCCCGGGCGGTGTCGGCCCGCTCGGCGATGTCCTCCAGGTCGGAGACCAGGCTGTCGGCCTCTTCCCGGGTCTCCCGCGCGGCCCTGTCCCGGGCGTCCTGGGCG
>NZ_QPFC01000141.1:0-3885 GCF_003427465.1 Nocardiopsis sp. TNDT3
CGGGTCCCACACGAGCGGGACGCCGCGCCGCGCGCAGGCCGCCAGGGCCCGGCGTACGGCGCGCTGGCGGGTGAGCCCGTGCCCGTAGTCGGCCACGAGCACGGCCGCCGCCCCGGCCAGGGCCTCGGCGACGTCCTCGGCGCGGGCGTCGAGTTCCACGCCCTCGCACCCCTGGTCCAGACGGGCCACGGTGCGGCCGTTGGCCTGGACCCGGGTCTTGGTGGGCGTGTGCTCCATCAGGGGCAGCCCCACCAGCCGCACGCCCTCCCCCACGAGCGCGGCCAGTTCGTCGGCGGCCGCGTCGCGGCCCACGGCGGTCACCAGGACCACGTCGCGGCCGTCCTGCCGGGCGCGGCGGGCGGCCAGGGCCGCGCCTCCGGGCCGGTACCAGGGCTCGGGCTCCTCCAGCACGGGCGCGGGCGCGTCGGGGCAGTCGCGCCGGGACACGCCGCGCAGGTCCACGTCGAGCAGGGCGTCGCCGACCACCACCACGGTTCCCCCACTCATGTGGCCGCCCTCCCCTCGGGGACGAAGACCCCGTGCGCGCGGGCGGCGACCTCGGCGTCCACCGCGGCGCAGAACACGTGGACCAGTGCCAGGTGGACCTCCTGCACGGTGGAGGTGCTGGGCGCGGGGACGGAGACCGTCTCCTCGCTGAGCGACTCCAGGGCGCTGGGTCCGGGGCCCGTCAGGGACCAGCAGGTGACGCCGAGTTCCCGCGCGGCCTTGGCCGCGGCGACGACGTTCTCGCTGTTGCCGCTGGTGGACAGGCACACCAGCAGGTCGCCCGGGCGGGCGTGGGCGCGCAGCTGGCGCGCGTAGACCTGGTGGTAGCCGTAGTCGTTGGCGATGGCGGTGACGCTGGAGGTCTCCGCGTGCAGCGCGATGGCCGACAGGGGCTCGCGCTCGTCCTCGAAGCGTCCGGTCAGTTCGGCCGTCAGGTGCTGGGCCTCGGCCGCGCTGCCGCCGTTGCCGCAGGCGAACAGGCGCTGCCCCCCGCTCAGGGCGCGCGCGGCGCGGCGTCCCCACTCCTCGACCAGGGCCGCGTCCGTGCCGTCCAGCGCGGAGCTGAGCTGTCTCAGGTGGGTGTGCATCACTCCTCGCCTCCCCCGGTGGTGGTGGCGACCGGCGTGCTGAGCCCCGCGCGGGGCGCGGGGACGGCCGCACCGGTCGCGGTCGTGGTCACGTGCAGGTAGCACTCCTCGGTGCGCCGGGCCACCTCCGCCCACGAGTAGTGGTCGCGCGCCCGCTCGGCCGCGGCGTCGGCGAAGGAGATCCTGGTCGCCTCGTCCGAGAGCAGCCAGCGCACGGCGCGGCCCAGCCGCTCGGGCGACCTGGCCGGGACGAGGAGCCCGGTCTCCCCGTGCACGACGGTGTCGACGTGGCCGCCCACGCGGGAGGCGACCACGGGGACACCGCAGGCCATCGCCTCGACGGTGGAGATCCCGAACGGCTCGTACCAGGGCACGTTGACGGCCACGTCGGCCGACCTGAGCAGGGCGGGGACCTCGGCGCGGTCCACGCAGCCCAGGAAGCGGACCCTGTCGTCCACGCCCGCGCGCTCGGCGGCCATGCGCAGCCGTACCGCCTCGGGCTGGGTCCAAAGGCGTTCGCGGGCGGTTCCTCCGGCGATGACCAGTTCGGCCTCGGGCACCTCGGCCAGCGCGCGGATCACCGTGTCCACGCCCTTGCGCCTGACCAGGCGGCCCAGGCTGAGCAGGCGCGGGCGGTCGCCGCGCTCGGCGGCGGGACCCTCGGCGGTGAAGCGCGAGGTGTCCACGCCGCAGGGCACCACGGCCACGCGCGCGGGCGGGATCCCCCACTCGGCGAGTTCGCGCCGCTCCTCGGTGGAGGTGGCCACGACCATGTCGCACTGACCGGCCACGGCGCGTTCGGTCGGGACGCGCTCGGCGGGGCTGGTGTCGTCCGTGCCCTGGTGGCGGCGCTTGACGGTGCCCAGGGCGTGGAAGGTCTGCAACACGGGCAGGCCCAGGGCGCCGGCCGCCCGCAGGGAGGCGAAACCGCTCATCCAGAAGTGGGCGTGGACGACGTCGGGCCGTTGGACGCGCCAGGCCGCCCGCAGCCGCTGCGCGAACTCGGGCATGTACTGGGGCAGCTCGTCCTTGCTGATCGGGGCCGCCGGTCCGGCGCGCACGTGCTCCACGCGCACGCCCGGGCCCAGGGAGACGCTGTCGGGCCGCTCGGCGTCGGTGCGGCGCGTGTGGACCACGACCTCGTGTCCGCGCGCGGCGAGCGCCGCGGCCAGCTCGGCCACGTGGACGTTCTGGCCGCCCGCGTCCTCTCCGGTGATCGCCGCCAGCGGGCTGGCGTGTTCGGAGACCATGGCGATCCTCATGACGTCACCTCCTGTAGCACCCGGTCCCAGTCGTCGAGGAACCTGGTGAGCCCGTAGCGGCGCAGTGCCGCCGCACGGGCGGCCTTGCCGGTGCGAAGGGCGAGGTCGCGATCCTCATGGAACGCGCGCAGCGCCTCCGCGAGTACTCGGGGGTCGGTCGAGACGGTGCCCGCCTCGGGCGGTACGGCCTCGTAGGCCTCGGTCGTGCCCAGGGCGGCCACGGGCAGGCCCAGCATCATCGCCTCGATGAGGGACAGGCCGAGCGAGGTCCACCGCAGCGGGTGGGCGTAGGCGCGGCGGCGGGCCAGTTCGTCGTGCATGGCGTCCTGGGGCAGGTCCTCGTGGGCGCGCAGCCGCGAGGGCGCCAGCCCGAGGTGCTCGGAGATCCCGGCCACGCCCATGCCGAACAGGTCCAGGGGCACGCTCCCGGCGAGCGCGGGCAGCAGGTCGGTGCCGGTGAAGCGCCAGCGGCGCAGGGGCTCGTTGAGCACCACGCCCGTGCGGAGGACCTCGCCGGTGTAGCGGTACCCGGGGTCGGGCACGCCGTGTTCGACCACGCGGGTGGGCGCGCGCCCGCAGTCCCAGAACAGGTCGTTGAAGTGGGTGACGTGGACGACGGGGATGTCGTCGCGGTCGGCGACGGGGTGCCGGGTGACCGGCACGTCCCGGCGCGGGGTGTTGTGCTCGACGTAGACGGCGGGCACGTCCCGGCCCGGCACGCGGCCCAGGAGCTCCTCGGCCAGGGCGATCTCGTGGGGTCGCTGGAGGACCACCAGGTCGGGTTCGCTGTCGCGCACCGCCCCAAGGAGCAGCTCCTCGGCGTTGGCGGGCCAGTCCCAGGTGCGGGCGCGGCCCCGCCCGTCGGGCCCCCGGTCCGGGGTCACCGGCAGCAGGCAGGTGTGCCCGCCGTGGACGAACGCGGTCGTCCACGAGCCGTGGACGTGCCAGAGCAGGATCCGCAGCACGCGCGCGGGCGTCCGGGCCCGGCCCTGCGCCATGCCCCGGGGTGCGTGCGCCGGGATCGTGGGCGTCGGGTGGTGGATGGTCATCGTGCCCCCAGGAGTTCGTCGACGGCGGTCAGGACGTCGTCGGAGGAGACGGAGTTCAGGCAGGGATGGCCGGGTACGGGGCAGACCCGGGCCCGGGTGTCGGCGCAGGGCGCGAGCTGGTCACCCAGGACGCGGACCGCGGTGCCGTGGGGCGCCCACGCGGAGGCGGGCACGACCGGGGAGAAGAGCGAGACCACGGGTGTGCCGACGGCGGCGGCCAGGTGGGCGGGGCCGGTGTTGCCCGAGACCAGGACGGCGGCGCGGTCGAGCACGTCGGCCAGTTCGGTGACGGTGGTGCGCCCGGCCAGGTCCGCCGCGCCGTGCGCGGCGACCTCGCGGGCCATCTCGGCCTCCCCGGCGGTGCCGGTGACCAGGACCCGGTGGCCGCGTTCGGCCAGCGCGGCGACGGTCTTGGCGGCCAGGGCGGGCGGCAGCTCCCGGGAGGGGGCGTCCGCGCCGACGTGGACCACCGCGTACCCG
>NZ_QPFC01001257.1:0-4734 GCF_003427465.1 Nocardiopsis sp. TNDT3
GCTCGCGGAGGAGCCGCGCAGCGGCTACGAGATCATCCGCGAGGGCCGCGAGCGCAGCGGCGGCATGTGGCGGCCCAGCCCGGGCTCGGTCTACCCCATGCTCCAGCAGTTGGAGGACGAGGGCCTGGTCGTCCAGGAGGAGGGCGAGGGGCGCCGTCGCCCCTACCGGCTCACCGAGGAGGGCATCGCCCACCTGGAGGAGCACGGCGCCGGGCTCACCCCGCCCTGGGAGGCGGTCGCCGACGCCTACGCCGACAGCCGGTCCCGGTACGAGGAGGTCGCGGCCCTGGCCCACCAGCTCACCGCGGCCGCGGCGCAGGTCGCCCAGGCGGGCAGCGCCGACCAGCTGGAGCGGGCCAAACGGCTCCTGGCCGAGACCCGGCGCAACCTCTACCTCATCCTCGCCGAGGAGGAGGCGGCCGACGGCGCCTCCGCCGCGGAGGAGGACGACGAGGACTGAGGCGGCGGGCGCCGACTGGTGATGGCTGCGACGCAGGGGTGCCCGGGGACGCGAGCGCGTCCCAGGGCACCCCTGTCTGTTCGCGCCCCTGTTCGTCGGCGCCCTTGTTCGTCGGGGCCTCCGCCTGTCAGCGCCCCAGCCGGTCGGTGTCCCGGTGCGTCGGTGCCTCGGCCCGAGGGAGCGCGTCTTTCGCCCCGGGGCCCCTGTCACCGACCCGCGGACCTACTCGCCCGTGGTTCCGTCGGCGAGTTCGCGCAGGACGTCCAGGTGGCCGTTGTGGCGGGCGGTCTCCTCGACCATGTGCACCAGCACCCACCGCAGCGTGGTGTGCCCCTCGCCGCGGTGCGCGCGCCGCGAGCCCGAACCCAGTTCCAGCCGGGCGGTGATCTCCCGGGAACGGGCGCACTGGGCCTCGTACTCCTCCAGGAGTCGGGCCAGGGGGACCTCCGCGCCCCGGCGCCACTCGGCGTCGGGATCCTCCGGGGTGGCGTAGCCCTCGTCGGGCAGCCCCAGCAGGATCACCTCGAACCAGGCGTGCTCCACCCAGCGCAGATGGGAGACGATCGCGCCCACGCTCATCAGCGGGGACGTCGGCAGGGGGGTGGCGGTGGCGTGTTCGGGGGACAGTCCGGCGCACTTGGCGTGGACCGTGGCGCGGTGCCAGTCCAGCCAACTGGTGAGCATGGTGCGCTCGTCGGCGGCCTTGG
Source organism: Nocardiopsis sp. TNDT3 (assembly GCF_003427465.1). Classification (NCBI taxonomy): domain Bacteria; kingdom Bacillati; phylum Actinomycetota; class Actinomycetes; order Streptosporangiales; family Nocardiopsidaceae; genus Nocardiopsis; species Nocardiopsis sp. TNDT3. The sequence continues at coordinate 1,168 of NZ_QPFC01001257.1, forward strand.
GCGGGTCGACACGCTGGAGGCCGGGGACGGCCAGAGGGCTGTTCTTGTCACTCATGCCGGTATTCTCCGTTCCGGCTATGCCCCGTATCCACTGGTTTTCCGCAGGCCGGGACGGGGCGCGGGAGAGTGGGGGAGATGGCGGACCGCAACCGGGGGGAGAGGTCGGCGCCGACACGCCGGCTGGTCGTGGGGGCGTGCGTCCTGGGGGTCCTGCTCCTGCTGGGCGCTGTCCTGGGGCCGCTGTGGTGGGGTCTGGCACCGCGCGCGGAGGGCACCGCGCTGGGCGGGGGCGAGGTCTTCACCGGAACCACCGAGGACGTGTTCGCGGGCGAGGGCTGGTTCGCCCTCATCACCGCCCTCACCGGGCTGGTCGCGGGCTACACCGCCTACATGGCCCAGTTCCCGCTGTCGCGCCGCCGCTTCCAGGACCTGCGCATGGTCTGCCTGGTCGCGGGCTTCCTCGGCTCGCTGGGCGGGGCCGTGCTCACCTGGCGCATCGGTGTGGCCCTGGACGGCCCGGCGCACGCCGCCGTCGAGGCGGCCGAGCCCGGCGCCACCGTCCAGACCGGGCTCCAGCTCGACGCGACCGCCTTCCTGCTGATCTGGCCCCTGGTGTTCGTGCTCCAGTACGGGCTGCTCGACGCGATCAGCTTCGTGCGCCGCGACCTGCCCGGCGTGCCCCGGCAGGTGTTCGCGCGGCGGGACCCGGAGGCCGAGGAGCACGCCGAGCCCGCGGCGCCGGTCGGCCCCGGCCCGGACCCGGGTCCGGCGGTCCGCCCGGCCCCCGGTGAGCCGGTCCCGGCCGAGCACGACCAGGCGGGGCCGGAGGACCCCCGCGGCCGACCCTGACCCGGCCTCCCGTCCTCAGAACCGGTGGACGGTCTCCTCGTACATGCCGTCGAGCAGGTCGCGGTACTTGTCCTCGACCGCCCGCCGCCGCATCTTCAGGCTGGGCGTCATCTCGCCCTCCTCGACCGTCAGGTCGCTCGGCAGGATCGCGAACCTCTTCACGGTCTCGTGCCGGGGCAGACCACGGTTGAGCTCGTCGACGGCCTCCTGCACCATCTCCCGGACCCTGGGCTCCCGCGTCAGGCCCGTGTAGTCGAGGTGGCCCAGTCCGTGCTCCGCCGCCCACGCGTCGATCGCCTCGGGGTCCAGGGCCACCAGCGCCACGCAGTAGGGGCGCCGGTCGCCGTGCACGACCAGGTTGCTGACGTAGGGGCACAGCGCCTTGAAGCGGCTCTCGATGCTCTGGGGCGCCACGTACTTGCCGCCGGAGGTCTTGATCAGCTCCTTCTTGCGGTCGGTGATGCGCAGGCGGCCGTTCTCCAGGGCGCCGATGTCCCCGGTGGCGAACCAGCCCTCCGCGGTGAGCACCTCCTCCGTGGCGCCGGAGAGGTTGTGGTAGCCGCGCATCACGCCGCCGCCCCGGATGAGGATCTCGCCGTCCTCGGCGATGCGCACCTCGGTACCGGGCATGGGCAGTCCGACCGTGCCGAACCGCACGTCGCCGGGCCGGTTGACGAACGTCCCGGCGCTGGTCTCGGTGAGCCCGTAACCCTCCAGGATGACGATCCCGGCGCCGTAGAAGAACCGGCCGATCTCGGGGGACAGCGGCGCGCTGCCGGAGATGAAGAACTTCAGCCGCTCCCCGAAGCGCGCCCGCAGCCTGGCGAACACGAGCCTGTCGGCGGCCCGGTGCTGCGCGGCGAGCAGGCCCGTGGGTTCGCGGCCCTCCTCCCTGAGCCGGGCGACCCGGTCGCCCACCCCCGCGGCCCACCGGAAGATCCGGTACCTGGCCGCGCCGCCCTCCCGGGCCTGCATGACCACGCGGTTGTACACCTTCTCGAAGATGCGCGGGGCGGCGGCCATGAAGGTGGGCCGCACGACGGCCAGGTTGTCCACGATCCGGTCGGGGCGGCCGTCCACGGCGGTCCGGAAGCCGATCCGCAGCTGGCTGACCTGCATGAGCTTTCCGAACACGTGCGACAGCGGCAGCCACAGGTACTGGACGTCGTCGGGGCCCATCAGGTCCCAGCCCTGCGCGCGCAGCTCGGTGTCCAGGTCCGCCATGGCCTGGGACTCGTAGAGCCAGTTCGCGTGGTCCAGCCGCACGCCCTTGGGTCTGCCCGTGGTGCCGGAGGTGTAGATCAGCGTGGCCAGGTGGTCGGGTGCGACCGCCGCGACCAGCGCCTCGAACAGGCCGGGGTCCTGGGCGTGGAGTTCGGCGCCCCGGGCGGCCAGCTCCTCCAGGGACATCACCCAGTCGTCGTCGCCCCCGGCCGCGCCCTCGAAGGCGATCACCCGCGACAGCCCCGGCATCCGCGCGCGCTGGTCGACCAGCTTGGCGACCTGCTCGTCGTTCTCGGCGAAGGCCACCATGCTGCCCGAGTCGGAGACGATGAAGGCGCAGTCGGGCGGGGTGGAGGAGGGGTAGACGGTGGTGGAGGCTCCGCCCGCGCACAGCACGGCCATGTCGGCGAGGATCCACTCCACGCGTGTGCTGGAGACGATCGCGCACCGGGCCTGGGGGGTCACGCCCAGGTCGTGCAGGCCCAGCGCGATGTCGCGCACCCGGTCGCGGGTCTGGGACCAGGTGAGGGTCTCCCACTTCTCGGGGGCGCCGGACGCGCCGGGAAGGGGGTAGCTGAACGCCTCGGAGTCGGGGGACTCGGCGACGCGGGAGAGGAACATACCGGGGACGGAGGAAAAGGGGGATGAAGTGTTACCCATGTCACGAAACTACCCCTGGGTAGGTAACCCGGCAACAGCCCGTGCACGCCCCCGGAAACGGTCCCCGTCGGGGGTCAGGAGGCGCCGATGGGCGCGGTGACCGCCTCGGTGAGCGTGATCAGGTCACGGGGATTGAGCTCCATCTGCAGACCCCGCCGCCCGGCCGAGACGTAGACGGTGGGCAGTTCGGTGACCGACGCGTCGATCACGGTGCGCAGGCGCTTGCGCTGGCCCAGGGGGCTGATCCCGCCGCGCACGTACCCGGTGGCCTTCTCGGCCAGTGCCGCGTCGGCCATGGCGGCCCTCTTGCCGCCGACCGCGGCGGCCAGCGCCTTGAGGTCGAGCGTGGTGCTGACGGGCACCACCCCGACGGTGAGCTGTCCGTCCACCTCGGCGATCAGGGTCTTGAAGACGTGCTCGTGGGGGACGCCGAGCGCGTCGGCCGCGTCGGTGCCGTAGGAGTGCCCGTCCGAGGAGCCGTCCACCTCGTAGGGGTGCAGCGTGTACGTGGTCTTGGTCCGTCCGGCGGCCACGGTCGCGGGTGTGGCTTTTGCGCTCATTGAGTACCTGGTTCCTTCTCCGCGCGCGAACGCGCTGGTGCGGGCGTCGCAACAGCCCGGGTCGGGCCCCGGGCACGCCGCACCGGTTCGCACAGCAGGCTAGGCCAACACGGGGCCGGGTCGCGCGCAGGCGTGCGGGGAAAGCCGGTGTTTCCTCCGTTGGACACCGGTATCGGGTCCTTCGACCAGGAAAGGGGCCGGCGAACGCGCCGCGCGGCCCCCTAGTTGAACGACACGCCGTTGTTGAGGAAGGGGCCCGCGGGGAGGTTGGGCA
>NZ_QPFC01001258.1:0-5385 GCF_003427465.1 Nocardiopsis sp. TNDT3
GATGGGGGGTGGGTTTCTCACCGCGTCCGGGCGGCTGGGGCGGACGGTCTCCTCGTCAGGACCGCGGGTGCGGGTTCACAGGCCGAGTTCCTTCTGGAGCTCGCTGACCTCGCGGTCCGGGACACGCGTGGTCGGCCCGGCCCCGTCCGACCCGGCCCCGGCGTCCACGGTGGCCGCCCCTGCGATCGCCGTCGCGGACTGGTGCCTGAGGACGTCGGTCGTGGAGACCACGACTCCGGAGTCCCGGGCCCGGGTGACCACGCGGAACGCCCGGATGCTGTCGCCTCCGCGTTCGGTGAAGAGGTCCCCGGGCCCGAGCCCGGGTTCCTCCAGCACCTCGCGAAGGATGTGGAGGAGGACCTCCTCGACCGTGTCCGCCCGGTCCGGCGCGCTCTCCGCGTTGCTCGTCGGCTCCGGGAGCGCTCCCCTGTCGAGCTTGCCGTTGGCGTTGAGCGGCATCTCGTCCACCCTCAACAGGGCGGAGGGCACCATGTAGTCCGGCAGTGCCCTGCCCAGGTGCCGGCGCAGTTCGGCCTCGTCCACGCCGCCACCGTCCACGACGAAGTAGCCGACGAGACCGCGCGCCCCGTCCCGGTCCTCCCGCACCACGACCGCGGCCCGGGAGACGGCGGGGTGGGAGGCGAGCACCGCCTCGACCTCCCCCGGCTCGACACGGAAGCCGCGGATCTTCACCTGGTCGTCGACGCGCCCGAGGAACTCCAGATCGCCGACGTCGTTCCGCCGGACGACGTCACCCGTCCGGTACATGCGCTCTCCCGGGGCGAACGGCGAGGCGACGAACCGCTCGGCGGTCAGCCCGGGTCGGTTGAGGTACCCGCGGGCGAGGCGGGCGCCGGTGATGTAGAGCTCGCCGGGCGACCCGGTCGGCGCGGGCGCGAGCGCGTCGTCCAGGACGTGGATGCCCGTGTCCGGGATCGGTGTGCCCAGCGTGGGGCGGGGGGTGGCGTCGGTGTCGGTGGCCACCGCCTCCACGGTGGCCTCGGTCGGCCCGTAGGTGTTCATCACGCGGGTTCCCTCGATCCCCCGGAGCCGCTGCCAGAGGGCGTTCGGGAACGCCTCCCCGCAGGAGAGCAGCACCCGCGGCGTGTGCTCCCCCCTGCCCCACTCCGCGGACTGCACCAGCGCCCCCCAGTAGGACGCGGTGAACACGACGCAGTCGAGTCGGTGTCGGCTCATGATCCGCACGAAGCGATCGACGTCCCGGTAGTCCTCCTCCGCGTAGAGGTGCATCTCGTGGCCCGCGGCCAAGCCGATGACGGAGTTCCAGCCGACGTCGAAGGTCAGCGCGGCGGTGTGGGCGATGCGCAGGCGCCGTCCGGCGTCCACCTCGTCGAAGAACCGGCCGTAGTGGCGGCTGTACAGGCCCAGGCTGGACTGGGAGATCTGCACGCCCTTGGGTCTGCCCGTGGAGCCGGAGGTGTACATGACGTACGCGAGGTTGTCGGGGCGCAGCGGTGACCGGCGCTCCTCGTCGCGGACGTCGTGGTCGGCGGGGTGTCCGCCGGTGTCGCCGTCCTCCCCCAGGCGCAGGAACGTCATCGGCACACCGTGGCGGCCGAGGGCGTCGGCGCCCCGGTCATCGGTGACGGCGACCTTCGGGGCGCTGTCGGCCAGGACGTATCCGATGCGCTCTCGGGGGTGGGTGGCGTCGATCGGAAGGTAGACGCCGCCCGCCTTGAGCACGGCGAAGAGGGCGACGATCGCACCCGGGCAGCGCCGCATCGACACCGCCACGCGCGTCTCCGGCCCCACCCCGGCGTCGATGAGCGCACGCGCGAGCCGGTTGGCCCTCGCGTTGAGGTCGGCGTAGGTGTGGGCGCGGCCCGCATACACGAGGCCGGTCGCGTCCGGCTGGTTCCTGGCCTGGCGTTCGAGAAGGCCGGCGAGGAAGGTCTTCCCCTCCAGACCGCTCACCGCACTGTTGGTCGCCATCATGAATCCCCGATCGTCTCTCCGCTGGTGTCCTGGTCAGTTGGGGTCGGCCTCGCTGGTGGACCTCTCCGGGGAACCGTCGCCGTCAGCGGACTCCACGGGCCACGCCATGGTCCGGAAGCCCCGGTGGGCGAAGGCGAGGAGCACGCACACGGCGAGCACGGCGGCCAGGGTGAGGACCGCGTGGCCGGGCCGCAGGAACTCCAGGAGCAGACCGGCCCCGGCCATGCCGACGGCGCCTCCCACCCCGTAGAGGGTCATCGCCGCCGCGATCACCCTTCCCCTGATCTCGTCGGACACCTGACGGAAGATCAGCAGGTCGACCAGGATCCGCATCGCCGGGACGCCGACGGTGAGCAGGAACAGGAGGGCGGCCAGCCACCAGGGGCCCCACGGGACGGCGAAGAGCGCGATGAGGAGGACGGTGCTGCCGCCCACCGCGAGCATGACCCCACCGGGGGGCAGCAGCCGGTGCAGGGGCTTGACCAGGAAGGCGCCGACCAGGCCGCCCGCCGCCAGGCCCATCATGGCGAAACCGATCACCGTGGAGGACGCGCCCTGTTCCTCCAAGACCACCACCGAGATCAGGAGGAAGGGCGCGCTCACCGCGTTCATCAGGACGGTGAAGAGCAGGACCCGGCGCAGTTCGGTGGCGGCGGCCATCGTCCTGAGGCCCGACAGCATCCGGGTCCAGGCCGATCCGTCGGCGTCCTCCTCGGAGCCCCCGGGCCGGGGTGGGACCGGGCGGACGAACAGTACGCACACGACGGAGAGGACGAAGGTGACCGTGGTGAACACGAAGGGCGTCGCCATGCTCACCGCGTACAGGAATCCGCCCAGCGGAGGACCCGCCATGGCCGCGCCGTTGCTGCGCACCTCTTCCTGGGTGAGGGCCGAGGTGAGTTGTTCCCTGGGCACCACGGCGCGGACCAGGAGCATGCGCGCCGAGCCGCCCAGCGGTGTGACCAGGCCGAGGAGTGCCGCGACGACCAGCAGGTGGGGCAGGGTGAGTGTCGCGAACAGGAGTGCCGCCACCACGCTCAGCGTGGCGGCCGCCCGGGTGCCCTCCGCCAGGAGCAGGAGCGCGCGCCGGTCGTACCTGTCGCAGAGCTCCCCCGCGGGCAGGGCCGCGAGGAGCGTGGCGACCATCTGCACGCCGCCGAAGGCGCCCGCCCAGGCGGGGGAACCGGTCAGGGCCAGGACGACCAGCGGGTAGACGAGTTCGGAGACCTCCAGCCCGAAGAACGAGAACGCCGACCCCACCCACAGGAGCTGGAACCTGCGGTTCCGCCGTAGCGGAACGTCCACGGGCGGCGCCCCGGCTTCCTTTCGTCCTTCGTCTTCCACGCGGTTCCCCTGCTCCCGATCGCCTCCCGCCGGGGCACCCGCCATAGGAAAAACAGCTGGTCACCCGCTTGCCAGTCCGAAGCATATTCCACGAGTGCGCTTTTTCGCTGTCATCAACCGGACAACCCGGCGCTCTTTCCGATCATCCCTTCGTTTTCGCAGGTCAAACCTTGATCAACACCCGGAGGGAGCCGTGGCAGGTTCCTGACATGGAGTTTCTCGATACCCTCCTTGTCCTTCCGGAGAGGGTCTACCTACGCTTCCTTAGACACCGGCAAATCATCACGAAGCCGTCAGAGCAAGGCTCGTTCACCATCCACCACACCCCGGAGAGCGCCATGGGCAACCCCTTTGACAACGAGGACCTCTCTTTCCTGGTTCTCGTCAACGAAGAAGGCCAACACTCCCTCTGGCCCGCCTTCGCCGACGTCCCCGAAGGGTGGGAAGTCCGGGTCCCGAGTTCCCCGCGCTCCGAATGCCTCTCCTACATCGAGGAGAACTGGACCGACATGCGCCCCAAAAGCCTGGTCGACGCCATGCTCTCGGACGAGAAGAACTGAGAAAACGGGTCCACGCAGCATCACCTGGAACAGGAAAAGAACGAACGGTGGGGATACGAAGTGGACCTGGCGCTCTCCGACATGCACGCATCACTTGACTCACCGACCACGGAGTCGATGAATTTCCTGAACGAGATCGGGAACGTCTACCCCGACGCCATCTCGTTCGCCGCGGGGCAGCCGTTCGAGGGCTTCTTCGACCTCGACGCCGTCCACCACTACCTGGACGCGTTCCGCGCCCACCTCGCCGAGGAGCGGGGGCAGAGCGGGGAGCAGGTCCGGCGCACGCTGCTCCAGTACGGCAGCGCCAGGGGCATCGTCAACGACCTCATCTGCCGCAACCTGGAGACGGACGAGGGTATCCGGGTGGACCCCCGTGCCGTCGTCGTCACCTCCGGCTGCCAGGAGGCCCTCTTCCTGGTGCTGCGCGCCCTGCGCGGGGGCCCGTCGGACGTGGTGCTCGCGGTGCGGCCGAACTACTCGGGGCTCGACGCGGCGGCGCGCCTGGTGGAGATGGGGGTCCACCCGGTCCGGGAGCCGGCTTCGGGGATCGACGGTGAGAGCCTCACCGAAGCCGCGGAGCAGGCACGCCGGGAAGGGCTCAACCCCCGCGCCTGCTACGTGATCCCGGACTTCGCCAACCCCACCGGCCGCAGCCTGTCGGTGGCCGCCCGGCGGAGCCTGCTGGAGAGCGCCGAGAAACAGGGGATCCTTCTCATCGAGGACAACCCCTACGGCATCTTCGGCCCCGAGGAGAGCGGCACCCCCACCCTGAAGTCCCTGGACGCGTCGCGGTCCGTGGTCTACCTCGGTTCCTTCGCCAAGTCCGGTATCCCGGGAGCGAGGGTCGGCTACGTCGTCGCCGACCAGCGTGTGTCGGCGCACGAATCATCGGACACCCTTTTCGCCGACCACCTGGCCAAGGCCAAGGGAATGCTCAACATCAACACCTCCCCGATCACTCAGGCGGTGATGGGGGGAAAGCTGATCATGAACGGGTTCAGCCTCCGTTCGGCGAACACCCGGGAGAGGAACGTCTACCAGGGCAACCTGTCCCGCCTCCTCCAGGAGATGTCTCGGAGGTTTCCCGAAGGCGAGGGCCACGGCGTCAGTTGGAACACCCCGTCGGGCGGATTCTTCCTGACCCTGAAGGTCCCCTTCCCAGCGAGTGACGAGGCACTTGGCGTCTGTGCGCGAAAGCACGGTGTGCTGTGGACCCCCATGCACCACTTCCACGGCGACGGAATTCCACGGAACGAGATCAGGCTCTCCTTCAGCCATCTCACCCAGGACAGGATCGCGCTCGGTGTCGAACGTTTCGCCTCGTTCGTCACCGACCACGCCGGCAGCTGAATTCACGCTGCCCGCACACGGCGGAGGAGATGAACCGCAGGCGTCCGTCACCCATTCCGCAAACCTGACCTTTTCCGTGTCTCCCCACGCCCGCACCCCTTTCAGAGAGGCCGATCCGTGTACCCGTTGTCGTTTGCCCAGCGTCGGTTGTGGTTTCTGTCGCGGTTGGAGG
>NZ_QPFC01001259.1:0-1248 GCF_003427465.1 Nocardiopsis sp. TNDT3
GGGCCCCGGTCAGGGCGGCGGCCAGGTCGGCGGGGGCGTCGGCGAGCGCGTCGGCGCCCTCCTCCCAGCGCCGGGCCCAGGAGCGCGCGTGGTAGGCGAGCCAGCCGCGCTCGTCGGTGAGGTCGTGGCGGCGCGCCGACCAGTGGGTGGCGCGGACGGCGCCGTAGCCGCGGCCGGTGCGCCCGCCCACGCGTATGCCGGGGCCGGACCCGCCGGGCCCGGAGAGTCCGTCGCAGGCCAGGAGCAGCAGGGTGAGCAGGCGGGCCTCGTCGGCCGGTGCGGGCACGTGCAGGCGCAGGTGGGCGGTGAACACGGTACCCGCGGGCAGGATCTCCCACCGCCACGTGCGGCCCGGCTGGACGGTGCCCGCGGCCGGGTCGACCCGGATGCCGGTGCGGACCGCTACCGCTGTGTCCTCGGGGAGTTCGGCGCGGGCGTCGTCCACGTCCAGCGCGCTCGCGGCGGCCCCCTCCCCGCCCGGCGCGGCCTCGGACTCCGCCGAGCCCATGAGGGCGCGGACGTCGTCGGGGTCGCCCGTGCGGGCGGCGAGTTCGTGGCGCAGCAGCCCGGCCAGGGTGGTGGCGCGCAGACGGGGCGCGCCGGTGACCGGGTCGCGGTCCACGTGCAGGTCCGCGTCGCTTCCGGCGGCGTGGCGGGGCCTGGCCCGGGCCGCCCCGACGTGGGTGTCGGAGAGCAGGCACAGCCGCAGGGTGACCTCCCACAGCAGCCCGGGCGGGGCTGGCTCGCCGCTCACCCGGGGCCTCCCCCGCCGGGGCGTCCCCCGTCCTGCTCGGCGCGCGGCAGGCGGGCGGCCTCGGCCAGCCAGGAGGAGACCAGGACCAGGGCGAGGCGTGCGGCGGCATGGCGCTCCCAGTCGCGGGCGCGGGCGGACAGGCCCCGGTCCCCGGGGGGCAGACCGTCGGGCAGGGAGAGGTCCACGGCGGCGACGGCCCGGGCGTAGGCGGGGCTGTGCACGGGGTGGGGCCGGTTGTCCCGCCACCAGGCCCCGGCCCCGCCGGACAGGTCCGACAGCCAGGACCGGACGCTGACGGGGCGGTCGTGGCCCGGGCGGACCAGGCGGGCCCGGTCCAGGGCGCGCACGGCCCGGCCGTGCGGGACCTTGGGGGTGCCCGTGTGGCCGGGGACGCGGCCGCGGACGGTGCGCCCGAGGGCGGCCAGGGCGTCCTCGGGGGTGGAGTGGGGATCGGCGGCGACCTCGCGCAGGCGCCCCAGCAGGCCGGGGGTGAG
>NZ_QPFC01001260.1:0-2011 GCF_003427465.1 Nocardiopsis sp. TNDT3
AAACCCCGCCACCCCCGCGGGTATCCCGCCGCCGCCGCCGCGGCGTCCGGATCTCACAGACATCACGGGAAGGGGCCGAATGCTGCGTTCCCTCACAGCCGGGATCGTGCTGGCCTTCGCCGGTTCACGGGCCAACGTGGCCCGGACCATCCTGTCCTGCGCGGGCATCGTCGTCGGTGTCGGCGCGCTGATCCTCGTGGTCAGCGCCAGTGACTTCGGCCAGCGCTTCGCCACCGCCTACAGCGAGGCCAACGCGGGCCGCCCGGCGACCCTGGAGGTCACCGTGCACGGCCGGGTCACCGACCGCGCCGCCTTCGAGCAGGACCTGGTCCGGGCGGGCGGCCAGGACATCTCGATCTACCACAGGCCCTCCCAGGTCCCCTCGATCCGCTCCGGCGGCTCCGTCCTGCCCGACGTGGAGTTCCTCGGCGTGGACCCCACCCTGGGCGACATCCGGCGGATGAACCTGGCCGAGGGCCGCTGGTTCACCGAGGCCGACACCGAGTCACTGGCCCCGGTCATGGTCGTCAACGAGGAACTCGCGAACGCGCTGGGCGACCTCACCCGCGTCCAGGTCGGCACCGACCAGTGGACGGACGTGCGCGTCATCGGCGTCCTGGAGGGCTCCGCGCTGGACATGGGCTGGTACAGCGCCTACCTGCTGCGCGCCCCCGCCTCCGAGGAACTGCTCTTCGGGACCTCCACCGGCGCCCAGGAGCAGGAGGAGTCGGCCGACCCGTTCCTCATGGGCGACATGACCACCTACCAGGTGAGGATCGACCCCAGCGACCCCGCGGCGCGGGACCCGTGGGGCGAGGTCTTCTCCGAGCGACTGGCGTCGGTGTCCTGGCGCTGGGGCGTGGAGGACCAGGAGGCCGTCATGGCCTACCGCACGGACTACGCCGAGGAGATCGGCCAGGTCATCACCTACATGTCCTGGGGTCTGACCGGCATCGCCGCCGTCACTCTCACCACCGGCCTGCTGGGCGTGCTCAACGTGGGACTGGTCACCGTGCGCGAACGCCGCCGCGAACTGGCCACCTACCGCGCCCTGGGCGCGAGCCGGTTCACCCTGTTCGTGGCCGTGGTCATGGAGTCGGTCGTGGTGTCCCTGGTGGCCGGGCTCATCGCGCTGGCCGCATGCTGGGCCCTGCTGGCCGCTGTCGGCGCGGTGCTGGGCGGCGTCGTGTCGCTGCCCGCCGACGTCCCCCTCGTCATCCCCGCGTCCGGAGTACTCGTCGGCCTGGGCAGCGCCGCCCTCGTCGGGATGCTGGCCGGGATCATCCCCGCGATGCGGGCGCTGCGCGCGTCCGTGGTCGCCGGACTCCGGGAATAGGAGACATCACGTGAAGAAGTGGATCATCATCGGCGCGGTCCTGGTCCTCGTGGGAGGACTGACCGGCGCCGGCTACCTCCTGGTGTCCCGTCTGGGCGGCCCGGGCGCCGGAGAGGACGCCGGCATGCAGGAGGCCGCCCTGGACGTGGGCGGGGCCCCGGTCGAGGTGGTGCTGGGAGAGGTCAGCTCCGTGCTGGTGCTGGACGCCGTCGTCCGGGCCGAGCCCGGCGAGGCGGTCGAGGCCCGCAACGGGGGTACGGTCTCCCACCTGTGGGTGGGCGAGGGCGCCGAGGTCGACCGGGGCGCCCCGGTGGTCAACGTGAGGGTGCCCGCCGAGGGCGCGCCCGTCACCGGGGAGGACGGCCAGGCCCCCGACGCCCCCACCACCGAGGAGGTCACCCTGTACGCGCCCGCCGCCGGAACGGTGTCGGGGCTGGAGGACGTCATGGTCGGCGACGTGCTGGAGCCCGGCGCGGTGGTGGCCACGGTCGCCCCCGAGGAGTTCCGGGCCGTCGCGTCGATCCCGCCCAACGACCTCTACCGGTTCTACGAGGACCCCGAGGACATCCTGCTCCAGATCGACCAGGGGCCGCCCGCCGCCGCGTGCGAGTTCCTGTCCCTGGGCACGGCCGAGGGCGGCGCCCCCGTCCCCGGGGACGGGGGCGGCGAGGGCAC
>NZ_QPFC01000142.1:0-3747 GCF_003427465.1 Nocardiopsis sp. TNDT3
TAACCCAGGAGCAGGGCCTCGGTGAGCGCGGCGTCGTGGCAGCGCGAGACCCGTACCCCGGCGCGGACCAGGTCGGGGTAGACGTCCTCACCGGCCGACCACACCCAGCGGGGCGGCTGGGGGCGGGCGTGCTCGGCCTCGCGCACGGCGGCGGCGAGGTCGCCGACGCGGCGGATCGGGCCGGGGGCCTCGTCCAGTTCCTGGAGCCAGCCGCCGCCCTCGCCGTCGGCGACCACCGCGATCCGCATCCTCCCCAGTGTGCCGCCTGCCCGCGACAGTTTCGCGGACGCGCCGCGCGGGAGACCCCGTCCGGTTCCGTCAGGGCGGGGGCGGGCGCCCGGGTCCTGCTCTCCGGGACTCGCGGTGCGGGCCCGGGCGGGTGGCGCCCCCGGGCCGGGGGCGCCGACGCGGTGTCAGCGGTCGCGGGCGGATCCGGTGCGGACCACGTTGGCCAGCGGCTCACCGGCGGCCCAGCGGGCGAGCTGGGCGTCCACGAAGGCGCGGGCACGCGGGTAGAACGCGGCCGAACCCCCCGCGACGTGCGGGGTGAGGAACACGCCGGGCGCGCTCCACAGCGGGTGGTCCGCGGGCGGGGGCTCGGGGTCGGTGACGTCGAGTGCGGCCCGTACCCGGCCCTCCTGCTCCAGCAGGGCGCCGGTGTCCAGGACGGGGCCGCGGCCCACGTTGACCACGAGGGCGTCGTCGCGCAGCAGGGCGAACTCGCGGGCGCCGAACAGGCCGCGGGTGGCCTCGGTGAGCGGGGTGACCAGGACGACGATGTCGGCCCCGGGCAGCAGGGCGTGCAGTTCGTCCACGCCGTGCACGCCCTCGTCGGGACGGGCGCGGCTGGCCACGCGCACGACCTCGGCCTCGAAGGGCAGCAGGCGGCTCTCGACGGCCTGGCCGATGCTGCCGTAGCCGACGATCACCACGCGCGAGTCGGCCAGGGAGCGCAGCTGGGCGGAGCCCCAGTGGTGCTCCCTCTGCGCGAGCGCCCACCGGGGCAGGTCACGCTGGGCGGCCAGGATGAGCGCGAGGGCGTGCTCGGCGGTGCTGGCGTCGTGGAGGCCGCGCCCGTTGCACAGGGTCACGTGGTCCGGCAGCAGAGGGAGCACCTGCTCGTACCCGGCGGACAGGAGCTGGACGACCTCCAGCGACGGCATCCGCGCGATCATGTCGAGCCGCGCGTCGACGCCCTGGGTGGAGGGGGTGTAGGGCACCTGGTAGAAGGTGACCTCGTCCAGTCCGCTGTCGGGCGCCGCTCCTCCCGCGTAGAGGTCCACGGTCAGGGAGTCCGGGGCGTTGTCCCTGTTCTGCTCCCACTGCACCAGCGTTCGGCCGCCCATGTCGCGCCGCCCTTCCCCTCGGTCCGTCTCAGGCGCCACCCTAGCGGGACGGCCGCGGAGGCCGCCGGTGCGGGTCCTGACCTGCGGCGAACGGAAGACGGGTCGGCCCGGGAACGGGTCGGTCCGCCCGGGGGCACGACCGGCTCAGCCGGTGGCGCGGGTGAGCTCGTAGCAGGCGATGGCGGCCGCGGCGGTGACGTTGAGGGAGTCGACGTCGCGGTCGGCCATGGGGATGTGCACCCGGGCGGTGGCCCGCTCCAGCCAGCGGGAGGAGAGCCCGTCTCCCTCGGTGCCGAGCAGGAGTCCGACCCGGTCGCCCGGCGCGAGGGCGGCCATGGCGTCGCGCAGGGGCAGGGAGCCCTCCCCCGGTGTGAGCGCCATGAGGTGGAACCCGGCCGCGCGCAGGGTGTCCAGACCGCCGTACCAGTCGTCCAGGCGGGTGTGGGGCAGGGTGAAGACCGCGCCCATGGACACCTTGACCGCGCGCCGGTACAGGGGGTCGGCGCAGCGGGGCGCGAGCACGATCGCGTCCACGCCCAGACCGGCGGCGCTGCGGAAGATGGCGCCCACGTTGGTGTGGTCCACCAGGTCCTCCAGGACCACGATGGTGCGCGCCCCGGACAGGACGTCGTCGAGTGGGGGCAGGGCGCGGCGGTGGAAGGCGGCCAGCGCGCCGCGGTGCAGGTCGAAGCCGACGAGCTTCTCGGCGGTGTCCTCCCCGACCACGTACAGCGGCGCGGAGGAGGCGGCGACCACGTCGTCGAGCGCCTCGGCCCGGCGTTCGGTGAGCAGGAAGCTGCGGGGTTCGAAACCGGCCGCGGCGGCCCGGCGGATGACCTTGTCGCCCTCGGCCATGAACAGCCCGTGCTCGGCCTCCAGGTGGCGGCGCAGGTTCACGTCGCGCAGGCGGGTGTAGTCGGCCAGGCGCGGGTCCGCGGGGTCACTGACCTTGATGACGTCCATGGGGGTCGATTATCGCCGGTCCGCGAGGGTTGCGGTCCAAGGCTGTCCGCAGGGTCCGCCGGGGTCCCGGCCCGAGGCCGTCCTCACGGTTGACGGGAGATCCGATCCGAGGCCGTCCACAGGGGCCGCGGAGGCCTGGTAGCGCGGTCGGCGGCACGGGACACTGGAGAACGGGGGGACCACCCCCTGCTGTCGGCTGCGCGTGGCGCCCCCGTCATCGAGCCTACGTTCGCGCCAACGCGCCCGAAAGCCCCGATCGCGGCCTGTGGACAAGCGCCCCGCGACACGGGCCCGGCCGCGCCGCGGGTCCGACCGTGGACACGGATCCAGCCGCGCCGCGGGCCCCGGCATGCCACGTATCGGGCCACATCGCGGGTCCGACCACGCGGCGGGTCTCACCGCACCCGAGGCCCGGCCGCGCGTCCGTCAGCTGATCTGTTCGGTGAGGGCGCGCAGGCGCTGCCAGCGCGCCTCCTCGCAGGAGCCCTTGCGGGTGAGCGTGGTCTCGACCTCGTGGCCCTCCCAGACGCCCACGATGGTGGCCTCCTGGGGTCCGTACACCTTGTCGGTGCACACGGTTCCCTCGCGGACCTCGGTGAACAGCAGCGCGCCGCCCGTGTTGACGGCCTCCGACGGCTGGGCCCCGTCCTCCGCGCCCTCGGCGTCTTCCGCGGCCCCAACCCCGTCCTCACCGCCGCCCTCGGCGTCGACCGACTCCTCCTGGACGGTGGCCGGCTCACCGGTGTCGGCGTGGAACTCCTCCGCGACCCGGGCCAGTTCGGCGCAGGCGGCGGGGTCCTCCTCCAGGTTCCCGGTGCACATCAGCGTCTGCACCCAGGCGCGTCCGCGGTCGCTCACCTGGACCTGGAGCCGGCCGCTCGGCCCCTCCGCCACGACCTCCTCGGGCTCGTCCGCGTCGGGGGCCAGGTCCGGGGTCATCGCGGTGGTGGCCTGCACGTCCCGCTGGTCCGGCGGCAGCATCGACGGACCGACGATCGCCCCGTAGGCGACCGCGCCGAGGCAGCACGCTCCGGCGAGCATGGCGGTGCCGAGAGTGCCTCGGCTCCGGTGTTCACGATGCGATGGGGACATGCCAAAAACCCTCGGGGGTCGGTGTCACGGGACGTCCACTGGGGAGTGTGGGCTGGGTGTGGACGCGGGGCCTAAGCCTAGCGGGGAGCGCCGAGTGGCCCTTGACGGGCACGGTAACAAAGCGATCACCCTGGTCGGGTCGGTAGGGGCTTCCTCTCGTGCGTTACCAACGAGTAAGGTCCTGGAAAAGTGTCGTTCGCGCCTCATGGTGTGGTTGTTCGTCCTCCCTACCGTGTGACGCCGTCGGGTGCGCGGGGGTTCGCACCTCTCTTCCGCGGGGCCGTCGCCGTGGCACCGCGGGGCCCCGCTCCACCCCTGCCCCCGCGTGCCCGCGTTGACCCCGCAT
>NZ_QPFC01001261.1:0-1140 GCF_003427465.1 Nocardiopsis sp. TNDT3
GGGGGGGGGGGGGGGCGGGGCCGCGGTCAGTCCTCCGGGAGGACTCTGTACAGTCCGGCCTCGGCGGGGCCGTGGGGCAGGACCCGCAGGCGGTGGGGCGCGGTCTCGGCGCGCAGCGCGTCCTCGGTGAGGGTCCACCAGGTGTAGCGGACCTCGTCGCGGGCCAGGACCCGGTCCCGCTCGTGGGTCTCGTAGGTCATGTGCCACTCGACCCGCTCGGGGCCGCTGGGCTCGGCGGCGGCCCAGCCGACGTAGGAGCGGGCTCCGACGCGGACCTCGCTCATCCGTGCCCGCTCCACCCGTTCGGGCTGCCGCGGGGCGGCGAGGTTGAGCAGGACGAAGGCTCCCGGGGCCAGTCGCGGGGCCAGGTCCTCCCACAGGCGGTCGCGTTCGTGGGGGCTGAAGTGGCCGATGAGGTTGGCCATCACCATGCCGCCGATCCGGTCGGGCAGGTGTGCCGAGAGCAGGTCGTCGCCGTCCACGGTCACCCTCCCGCGCAGGCCGGGGTCGTCGGCGATCCGGGAGAGCAGCACGGTCCGCAGCAGGAGGGAGGGCTCGACGGCCAGGACGCGGGCCGTGGGCAGGGCCGCGGCGATGAGGCGGGTTCCGTGGCCGCCGCCCGCCCCGGCGTCCACGACGGGGCCGGAGTCGTCGGGCAGGGAGGCCAGCGCCTCGGACAGGACCGCCCGGTGGTGCTCCCACCATCCGGCGATCATCGGGTCCAGGTACTCCCCGGAGCGGGCGTAGGGATCGTCGTACTCAGGCATGGCGCGCCTCCTCGCCGTGGTGGGGCGTTCGCGACGCCAGGGAGGAAATGATAATCATTCCCGAACCCTAGCAGTTCCCGTCCCCGGAGCCGGGTGGAAGGAGGGGCGTCCGCACCCGCCGCTCCTCGGTGCGCGCAGGGGGCGGTCCCGGTCGCCGTGGAAATGAAAAGCACAATCATTTCTTCGGGGGTTCGGCGCGAAATTCCGATGGGAGGCGGATAAATTCTCCGTGCGCCGCCCCGGCGGCGCTTGATGCGCGATCGCCGATCGAATAGTCCTGGATGTGTTCCCGTTTTTTTCCGCTGGTTTTTCGAGGGGGAGAGATGGCCGCACGGCATTCCGTTCACGAGGGGCACGCGCACGAGCACGGTCA
>NZ_QPFC01001262.1:0-1028 GCF_003427465.1 Nocardiopsis sp. TNDT3
GGAGGGGACACCGCTCAGGGGGTGACCGGGGCGGGGCGCAGCCGCCGCGCGGCCTCGGCCAGGGGCGCGCCCAGCGCCCCCTCCGCCAGCAGGTCCAGCACCGTGTCCGAGGCCGGGTGGCCCGTCAGCCGCACGGTGCGGACGAACCCCTCCGCGCATCCGGCGTACCTGTCCCGGTCCCGGCCGGGCAGGAGCCCGCCGCCCTCCAGCAGGATCGCGTAGTCGTCCAGCACCGCCCAGACCTCCTGGTGCGACGTGGGCGTCCCCGCGGCCCCGCCGCGCAGCCGCCGGGCCCACCCGCCCAGGACGGGGTGGTGCACGTACAGATCCAGCACCGGGGCCAGGTCCTCCTCCAGGGAGGCGAGCACCCGGGCCACCCGCTCACGCAGGCGCCAGGAACCGGGGGCGTCGCAGGCCTCCAACAGGCCGCACACCGCGCTCTCGGTGTCGCGGGCGGCCACCCACCGCTCCAGCAGGCGCTCGGTGTCCACCGGACGGCCCCGTTCCGCCAGGGCGAGCACCTCCTCGGCGTCCATCCCGGACAGGGGCCGGGCCAGCGCGATGTCGGCCCCGGTCTGGCGCAGCTGGCGCACCATGAAGTGGTCGCCGAGGCCCGTGACGCGGAACCGGCCGCCGCCGACCCGGCGGACCGCGCCCAGGTCCTCCAGCGTCTCCAGCACCTGGCGCACGTGTTCCACCGGGTCCTCCCCGCGCAGGGCGACCCCGGGCCCGTACACGGTCACCAGCTGCGCGGGCGTGCGCGCGTCCCCGTGCACGAACAGGTCGGTGAGCAGCAGGAACGCCGTGACCCCGCGCAGGTCGGTCATGGCCAGCAGGGCGTCGGCCCAGGCGTCGGCGGCCGCCCCCGGCACACCGTCCCGCCAGGCCCGCGCCGCCCGGCCGGGCAGCACCCGGGTGTAGGTGGTGCGCAGCAGACCCGCGTCCCTGGCCACGGCGAACAGCGCGGCCACCCTCGCGGGCGCGACCCCCAGGTCGGCGGCGGCCCGGGCGGTGTCGTCCGGGGTGAG
>NZ_QPFC01000143.1:0-1198 GCF_003427465.1 Nocardiopsis sp. TNDT3
CGGCCGCACCGCCCCGGTGCGGCCGGGCGCCCCCCACAGAGATTGGAGTGGCCCATGCGGTCACGCAGCACCCTCGCCATGGCCGTGGCGCTCGGCGGCCTCGCCGTCGGCACCACCGTCGTCGCGCTGCCCGACACGGCCCAGGCCCACGGCGCGTTCACCTACCCGGCCAGCCGCACCTACGCCTGCTTCCAGGACGCCACCGGCGGCAGCAGCGGCGGCGCGCTCGCGCCGACCAACGACGCCTGCGCCGACGCGCTGGCCGAGGGCGGCAACTACCCGTTCTGGAACTGGTTCGGCAACCTCATCAGCAACTCCGACGGGCGGCACCAGGAGTTCGTGGCCGACGGCGAGCTGTGCGGACCCACCGACAGCTTCTCCGCCTTCAACGCGGTCCGCGCCGACTGGCCGACCACCGAGCTGCCCGCCGACACGACGGTGGAGTTCCACCACAACGCCTGGGCCGCGCACCCGGGCACCTTCTACACCTACGTCACCGAGGACGGGTTCGACCCCGCGACCGACGCGCTGACCTGGGACTCCCTGGAGCTCATCGACGAGGTCACCGACCCGCCGCTGCGCAGCGGCGGCGTCGCCGGAGCCGAGTACTACTGGGACGTGGACCTGCCCGACAAGGAGGGCCAGCACGTCATCTACGTGGTGTGGGAGCGCTCCGACAGCCCCGAGGCGTTCTACAACTGCTCCGACGTGGTCTTCGAAGGGGGCTCGGGCGGCAACCCGGACCCCGAGCCGGAGCCGGAGCCGGAACCCGAGCCGGAGCCGGAGCCCACGGACCCGCCGGCGGGTGAGTACTGCACGGCCGAGTACACGGTCCTCAACGAGTGGCAGGGCGGCTTCCAGGCCGAGGTCGAGGTCACCGCGGGCGAGAACGGGACCGACGGCTGGATGGTGGACTGGGTGTTCGCCAACGGCCAGGCGGTCAGCAGCGCCTGGAACGCCTCGCTCGTCAACCACGGCGCCCACTTCGAGGCCAGGAACGCCGCGCACAACGGCTCGCTCGCGGCCGGGGAGAGCGCCAGCTTCGGGTTCACCGCCACCTCGGGGAACGTGAACATCGAGCCGCGGGTGACCTGCCAGGAGCCGTGACCTGACCATCCCGGAGGGACCGTACCCCCCACACGAGGGCCGTGAAGGCCCGCGCGGTCCCGGCGCCACGGTACCGAACAGCGTTCGGTAC
>NZ_QPFC01000015.1:0-3976 GCF_003427465.1 Nocardiopsis sp. TNDT3
CTCTACGACACCTACACCCCCACCACCACCCTCAACCAACTCATCATCCTCATCCCCGCCCTGGCCCTCATCACCCTGGGCTGGCTCCTCATCCCCCTGGCCGCCGACACCTACCTACGCTTCAACCGCCTCCTGCTCTCCCCCTCCGAAAAAGCCCGACTCACCGCCCGCGTCGCCCACCTGGCCACCAGCCGCGCCCACACCATCGACACCCAGGCCTCCGAGATCCGCCGCATCGAACGCGACCTCCACGACGGCGCCCAAGCCCGCCTCGTCGCCCTGGGCATGAACCTGGGCATGGCCGAACAAATCGTCGACAAAGACCCCGAAACCGCCCGCGCCATGCTCACCGAAGCCCGCGAAACCACCCGCCACGCCCTCACCGAACTCCGCGACCTCGTCCGCGGCATCCACCCACCCGTCCTCGTCGAACGCGGCCTCGACGGCGCCGTCCACGCCCTCGCCCTCACCCACCACCTGCCCATCACCGTCACCATCGACCTCCGCGGCCGCCCCGCCGACCCCGTGGAGTCCGCCGCCTACTTCGCCATCGCCGAACTCCTCACCAACACCGCCAAACACGCCCACGCCACCCACGCCTGGATCCACATCAACCACGGCCGCAACCGCCTGGTCATCACCGTCACCGACAACGGCACCGGCGGCGCGGACCCCGCCCCCGGCAGCGGCCTGGCCGGCATCCGCAGACGCCTGGACGCCTTTGATGGCACGATGAACATCACCAGCCCACCGGGCGGCCCCACCATCGTGACCCTGGAGATCCCGTGCGTGTTGTCATCGCCGAAGACCTTGCCCTCCTCAGAGACGGCCTGATCCGACTCCTCCAGGCACACGACTTCACCGTCGTCGCCGCCGTCGACAACGGCCCCGACCTGCACACCGCCCTCACCGAACACAAACCCGACGTCGCCGTCGTCGACGTCCGCCTACCCCCCACCTTCACCGACGAAGGCCTCCAAGCCGCCATCGCCGCCCGCACCCAGATCCCCGGCCTGCCCATCCTCGTGCTCTCCCAGCACGTCGAACAGCTCTACGCCCGCGAACTGCTCTCCGACGACACCGGCGGCGTCGGCTACCTCCTCAAGGACCGCGTCTTCGACATCGGCCAGTTCATCGAAGCCGTCCGCCGCGTCGCCGACGGCGGCACCGCCATGGACCCCGCCGTCATCTCCCAACTCCTCGCCCGCCAGGACCAGAGCGGCCCCCTCGCCCAACTCACCCCCCGCGAACGCGAGGTCCTGTCCGAAATGGCCGAAGGACGCTCCAACTCCGCCATCGCCGCACGCCTCTACATCACCGAAAAAGCCGTCAGCAAGCACATCAACAACATCTTCACCAAACTCGACCTGCCGCCCTCCTCCGACGACAGCCGCCGCGTCCTGGCCGTCCTGGCCTTCCTCAACGGCCAGTAACCATCCCCCTCACACCGGTTCGGCGCCCAACACCCGCCCAGCCGGACCACACGTGTGCACCCACAGCGTCCAACACCGGCTACCGCGCCACCAGCACGGCGGTCACCGCACCCGACCCCCGGCCCAGGCACTCCACGGACACACCGGCACGGCCGCACCGACCGCCATACACACACCAAAGGCCGCGGCCCAGACCACCCGGCCCGGACCGCGGCCACCGACACCGCCGCCTACTACCCCCTACTGCTGCTCACGCCGCACCCGGTACAACCCGTCGATCTCCTCCGCGAACGCCCGCAACACCGCCTCACGCCGCAACTCCCCCGACGCGTGCACCAACCCCGACTGCACCGTGAACTCCTCCGCCAACACATGAAACGACCGCACCGCCAGATGACGAGGCACACTCCGATTGGCCTCGTACACCAACCCCTGCACCTCACGCAGCAGCTCACGGTCCCCCGCGATCTCCTCCGGAGCCATCGCCAACGGCCGACCGTTCACCAACCGCCAGTACTCCAACTGGTCACGCACCAACGTCACCAACGCACTCGCGAACGGCCGCCCCTCCACGATCACCAACACCTGACTGATCAACGGATGGGCACGCAACCGCGCCTCGAACTCCGCCACCAGCTCCGCGTCCCCCCGCTCCACACGCTGGTCCTGCGGCTCCACCACGGCGGGCTCCCCGCCCCCAGCCGGATCCACCGCGGCGAACGCCGCCGTCACCGCCAGCATCTCCCCCGAACCCCCATCCGAGGCCGCACCGGGCTCCTGCTCCACCGAAGCCTCCAACGCGCGGCCCTCCAACGCACGCGCATCCCGCCGACGCACATCCTCCTCGGAGTCACGCCGCTGCTCCTGCACCGGACGACCCTCCAGCACACGCCCCTCAGACTCCGGCAGCACACGGCCCTCCAACGCAGGCGCCTCATCCGCCCCGCGCGCCACGAACCGCCCCGCCAACTCCTCCGTCGCCGCCTGCACCCGCAACCGGCCCGCCACACTCACGACCCCGTCCGCGTCCACCTCACCCGCGTACCCCGTCGCCAACCACCCCTCACGAAACGCACTCCGCGAGGCCTCACCCTCACCCCAGTACCCCGAGAACACCGCACCGCCGCGCACATGGATCTCGCCCTCACGCGACACCCACACCTCACGACCCTCCAGGGCACGCCCCACCGTCCCCGGAACCCGGTCCCCCACAGCACCGGCCGCGAACACACCCCCCGCCTCGGCCGTACCGAACGCCTGCACCACCGGAATCCCCACACCGCCGAAGAAGGAGTCCAACCGGTCCGACAGCCCACCGCCCCAGCACACCGCCAGATGCACCCGGCCACCGAACAACTCCCGCACCCGCGAGAACTGCCAGTCATACATCGTCCGCGACAACCGCTGCCACGCACTCCTGCGCGGCGACCGGTCGAACTGCACCGCCGACTCCACCGCCGCGTTGAACGTGCCCAACGAGTCCCACCCCGTCGAACGCGCACTCCCCCGCTCCGCATCGAAGACACCCTGCAACACCCGAGCCGAACACACCAGCACCGTCGGCTTGAACGCCTCCATCTGCCGCACCAAACCCGTCGGGCCCGCCAACCCCACACGCACACGCCCCACCATGCACGCCACCAACGAAGCCAACCCCGAGATCTGCGACAACGGCAGATCCAACAACGTGCTCGCCCGGCCCTCAGGCAACTCCGACAACCGCGGCCACATCCGGTCCACCACATCCGCCGCAGCCGACAACAACGCCCCGTGCGACAACACCACACCCCGCGTCAACCGCGACACCGTACTCACCGGATACAGCACCACCGCCACATCCTCGGCCACCGCCCCGTCCCGACGAAACCGCACCGACGACGCGTCCATATACGCACCCAGCGACACCACACCCGCCAGACCCGCGTCCATCCGCCACACCCGACCCAGGTCCGGCAACTCACGCTGCAAACCCGACACCGTGCGCAACAACCGCTCACCCTGCACCACCGCAGCCGCCGGACGCGTCTGCCGCACCACATGCGTCAAACGCTCCGCCGACACCGACTCCGGCAACGGCACCAACACCGCACGCACCGACCACACGGCGAACGCCAAGCGCACCCAGTCCTGATGCGACCCCGACACCACCACGATCCGGTCGCCCTCACCCACACCGGCCGCCACCAGACCCTTGGCGACCGCCGTCACCTCCGTGGCGAACCCGCCGGCCTTCACCCGCTCCCACCGGCCGCGCTCACCGCGCACGGAGAACACCTCCGCATGGGCCTCCTCCGTGGCCACCCCGTACACCAGGTCGCTCAGCCCGGAAAGACCCCGGGCCCACATACCAGGAGTGACACTCGGACCGCCCATACCCACTCATCCTCTTGCCGCATCGGAAGACAGGCCGAACAGGCCCACCTCAATCGGGGGATTGCGACCTACTGTGCCCATTTCCCCACCACACGGCAACCCG
This sequence comes from Nocardiopsis sp. TNDT3, assembly GCF_003427465.1. Taxonomy (NCBI): domain Bacteria; kingdom Bacillati; phylum Actinomycetota; class Actinomycetes; order Streptosporangiales; family Nocardiopsidaceae; genus Nocardiopsis; species Nocardiopsis sp. TNDT3. The sequence continues at coordinate 3,910 of NZ_QPFC01000015.1, forward strand.
GAACGCAGACCCGCAACGCCCCAGCACACACCACGGCCACGACCCACCCGGCCCGGCACCCCCAGGG
>NZ_QPFC01001263.1:0-1166 GCF_003427465.1 Nocardiopsis sp. TNDT3
ACCGGCACCCGGTAGAAGGTGAGAGCCGACCAGATGCCCAGCACGGCCTCCTCCCCCTGGCGCCCGCTCACCCGCGGACGCGGAGCCCTGCTGACCGCCACCGCCCTGTGCGCGATCATCCTCCTGGTCACCGCGATCCTGGCCCTCACCCTGCCCGCCCAACCAGAATCCACCGGCGCCGCACAACTCCCCCACCTGGCCCGCCAGAGCGACATCGACCTGGGCGTCGCCGTAGCCGTCAACCCCCTCGTCCACGACCGCGAGTACCGCTCGGTGGTCACCGAGCACTACACCTCCCTGACCGCCGAGAACACCATGAAATGGGAGTACGTCCAACCCCGACGCCACACCTTCGACTGGAGCGGCCCCGACACCGTCGTCGACTTCGCCGAACGCAACAACCTCACCGTGCACGGCCACACCCTGCTCTGGCACAACCAACAACCCGCCTGGCTCGCACAAGGCACCTGGACCCCCGACGAACTACGCCAGGTCATCCGCGAACACATGCAGGCCCTCATGGGCCGCTACCAAGGACGCGTCACCTCCTGGGACATCATCAACGAACCCTTCGAGGACAGCGGCCCCCGCCTACGCGACAACCTCTGGTACCAGGTCCTGGGCGAGGACTACATCGCCGAGGCCCTCACCACGGCCCACGAGATCGACCCCCAGGCCCGCCTCTACATCAACGAGTTCGGCATCGAAGGCGGCGGCCCCAAGACCGACGCCCTCTACCAACTGGTGACCACCCTGCTCGAACGCGACGTCCCCCTGCACGGCATCGGCTTCCAGAGCCACTTCATCCACGGACACGTCCCCGACGACCTCGCCGAACAACTACGCCGCTTCACCGACCTGGGCCTGGAGGTCAGCATCAGCGAACTCGACGTACGCATCCCCGAACCCGTCCCCAACGGAGCCCTCCAGGACCAGGCCCGCGAATACGCACAGGTCGTCCAGGCCTGCCTGGACGTACCCCGCTGCGTACGCGTGTCCGTGTGGGGAGTCAGCGACCAGCACTCCTGGATCCCCGAATGGTTCCCCGGCTACACCGCCGCACTGCCCTTCGACGACTCCTACGCACCCAAACCAGCACTCAACGCCATGGTCCAGACCCTCTCCCGCCGACACCCCCGTCCCCCGACGCACTGAGCACACACCCC
>NZ_QPFC01001264.1:0-1647 GCF_003427465.1 Nocardiopsis sp. TNDT3
CCCCTCGGCGGCCCGGCCTCCCCGTGGCGGATCCGGCTCAAAGCCCCAGCGCGTGCATGGAGAAGTGGAACGCGAACACGGCCGAGAGCGCCCACATCAGCCAGCCCACGTCGCGCACGCGCCCCTGGGCCGACCTGACCAGCGTGTAGGAGATGATCCCGATGCCGATCCCACTGGCGATGTCGAAGGTGAACGGCATCATCGCGATGGTCAGGAAGGCCGGGATCGCCACGGCGACGTCCGACCAGTCGATCTCCCTGATGTGCATCATCATCATGGCGCCCACCAGCACCATCGCCACCGCCGCGGCCTGCGCCGGGACCACGCCGAACACCGGGGCCAGGAAGATCGCCGCGAGGAAGAACAGCCCCGTCACCACGCTCGCCAGACCGGTCCGGGCGCCCTCGCTCACCCCCGCCGTGGACTCCACGAACACCAGCGTCGCCGAAGAGCTGGTCAGACCCCCGGCCACGGCGCCCGCGCCGTCGGTCACCAGGATCTGGTTGACCCGGGGCATGTGCCCGTCGGCGTCGGCGATGTCGGCCTTGGTGCCGATGGCCAGGATGGTGCCCAGGGCGTCGAAGAACCCGGCCAGCACCAGGGTGAACAGGATGACGCCCGCCGTGGTCGCACCGGCCGAGGTCCAGGCGCCGAACATGTCCACCCGCAGCAGCAGGCCGAAGTCGGGGGCCGCGAACGGGTTGCCGGGCAGCTCGGGGCTGGCCCCGCCCCAGTCCCGGGCGTCCAGGCCCGCCGCGTAGTGCACGGCGATCGCCAGGACCGTCGCGCCGACGATGCCGTAGAAGATCGCGCCGGGCACCCCGCGCACCAGCAGGACGCTGGCCAGCACCAGGCCGCACACGAAGACCAGGATCGGCCATCCGTCGAGGTGGCCGCCGGCCCCGGCCGCGCCGATCTGGAGCAGGCCGCCGCCCTCCCCGGCGCTGACGAAGCCCGCGTTGTCCAGCCCGATGAGGGCCACGAACAGGCCGATGCCCACGCCGATGGCCATCTTGAGGTCGTGCGGCAGCGCGTTCATCACCGCGGTCCGCACGCCGGTCACCACCATGAGGATGATGGCCACGCCCTGCCACACGACCAGGCCCATCACCTCGGGCCAGGCCATCACGGGCGCGGCCTGGTAGGCCACGACCGCCATCACCCCCAGGGCCGCGGCGCAGGCGATCGGCGCCCGGCCGACCACCCCCATCATGATCGTGACCAGCCCGGCGGACAGGGCGGTCATGGTGGTCAGCTGGCCCGCCGACAGGACGTCGCCGTTCACGTCGGAGACGCCGCTGAGGATGATCGGGTTCAGGACGATGATGTAGGCCATCGCCATGAAGGTGGTCAGTCCGCCGCGGACCTCGCGCCCGAAGGTGGATCCGCGCTCGCTGACGAAGAAGAAGCGGTCGAGCCAGGATCGAGCCGTGGGCTTCCGCGCCCCCGTGTGCGGGCCGGAGTCCTTGAGTCGGGTCATGTCCCCTCCTGGAGGGAGATGAGCATGGCGGGCATCGCCATGTGTAGGGGGGGTTGTAACTCTTCGTGTTCAATCGAGGGTGTGCGCAGGACGGCGCCGTCCTGCCGTAGGGCACCCGCCCCGGTGCCGGGGCGCCGACGAGGCCGGGGCGGGCGGTTCATGGGGGC
>NZ_QPFC01001265.1:0-1236 GCF_003427465.1 Nocardiopsis sp. TNDT3
GGCCGCCGACGGCACCGCCCTGGACGGCACCGTCTCCGGTTCGCTGCAGATGATCGCGGGCTCCCTGGGCGAGGCCACCGCGGAGGACGTCGAGCGGCTGGGCCCGGCCTACAGCGTCGGCGACACCGTGGGCGTCAGCGGCCTCCAGCGCACCTACGAGGAGCGGCTGGCCGGTGAGGCCGCCACGACCATCCTCATGGTCGACGCGACCGCCGCCGAGGACCCCGACTCCCTGGAGGCCACCGAGGAGAACACGGTGGCCACCCTGGACGGCGCCGACGGCGAGGACGTGGTCACCAGCATCGACATGGCCGTGCAGAACGCGGCCTCCAACGCCGTCATCGACTCCGCCGACCCGGCGGGTCTGGTGGCGGTGCGCCCCTCCACCGGCGAGATCCTGGCCGCGGCGAACGTGCCCGGCGGTTTCAACCGGGCCTTCGAGGGCCAGTACCCGCCCGGGTCGTCGTTCAAGATCATCACCTACAGCTCGCTGCTGGACAACGGGATGGGCATGGACGCCGCGATGAACTGCCCCAAGGAGTACGACCTGGGCGGGTGGCCGTTCGTCAACGCGGGCGACGCCGAGTACGGCGCCCAGACGGTGACCGAGGCGTTCGCGACCTCCTGCAACACCGCGCTGGTGGAGCAGGTCGGCGACCGGCTCAGCTCGGACACGCTCCAGGCCAGCGCCGAGCAGTTCGGCATGAACGCGCCGCTGGACATCGGCGTGCCCACGCTCGAACCGTCCTTCCCTCCGGTGGACAGCGCCACCATGCTGGGCGCCCAGAGCATCGGCCAGGGCCAGATCCTCACCTCGCCGCTGCACATGTCCACGGTGCCCGCCGCGGTCGCCGACGGTTCCTGGCGCCACCCGGTCCTGGTGACCGAGCCCGCCCCGGAGGGCCTGCCCGAGCCCCGCGCGATCGCCCAGGCCGAGGCGCTGCGGACGATGATGCGCGCGGTCGTCACCGAGGGCACCGCCGAGGACGTGCCCTTCCAGGGCGAGGTGTACGCCAAGTCGGGTACGGCCGAGTTCGGCACCGCCGAGGACGCCGACGAGGACGGGGAGCTGCCCAGCCACGCCTGGATGGTCGGCTTCAAGGGCGACGTGGCCTTCGCCGTGGTGGTCGAGGGCGGTGGCGGCGGCTCGTCCGTGGCCGGTCCCCTGGCCGCCAGCTTCACCAACGGCCTCTGAGGCCGGATCCGCCGCGACGGCGCGCACCGGCACCGCCGGTG
>NZ_QPFC01001266.1:0-1998 GCF_003427465.1 Nocardiopsis sp. TNDT3
GGCTCAGCCCCACCGCTCCCGTGCGGCTGAGCCGGGTGGTGGCGGTGGCCAAGGCGTACGGCCCGGCGCGGGGACTGGCCCTGCTGGACGACCTCGACCGACGCTTCGGGCTCGGCCGGGACCCCCTGACCCGGCAGCGCGAACGCGCGGTGCGCGCTCACCTGCTGGAGAGGACCGGGGAGGGGGAGGGCGCGGCGGCGCTGTACCGGGAGGCGGCCTCCCTGACCGGCAACCGGGTCGAGCGGCGGTTCCTGCTGGACCGCGCCGACCGCCTCGGTTGAGGGGCGGGGCCGTGGCCCTGTCCGATCGGGTTGGCCGCTGATGCTCCCGCCGGAAGGGTGTCCGGTCCCGGGGGCGCGGCCCCAGTCCTGTGCTCACAGGTGTTCCGCACTCACGGGCAATGGTTGCGATCTACGCCGTAAAGACAGTGGTTCATCACGCCCCTCCGAAGCCCGATCCCTCCCCTCACAGCGCACACCGATGGGAACGGGCTCCGATGCTGACGCCGTGGTGCGGTGACGGCTTCCACCCGGAGGGTGCGGGCCCCGGCCGCGCAGGCGGCCGGGGCCCGCTTCCGCGGCACCGTCAGGGGTTGGAGTACATCTGCACCACGACGCGGTCGAAACGGCGCGCCTTGAGGTCCTCACGGGTGATGGTCCAGTACAGGATCCCCATCGGCACCCCGACCCACTGCGCGAGCAGGACCCAGTCCTCAGGGCTGGACCACTGCTCGCCCTCCTCCGGGAACGCCGAGGCGCGCGCCGGGTCCCCGTAGCCGTCGAAGTCCGCGGCGTAGCCGCCGATCTGCCACTCGCCGCCCCCGTCGGTCTGCTCGGACCAGACCTCCTGCAACGTCTCCGCGTGGGGGTGCAGGGCGAGGTCCCCGTCCTCGACGGGGCAGGAGGGCAGCCCCACGCCGGGGACCAGCCGCAGGTCACCGGTGCGCCGCAGCTCCTCGTCCAGGGCCTCGGGGGAGTCGTACTCGTAGGGCTCGTAGCTCGGTGAGGACTCCCGCTCCTCCACCGGCGTCCCCGCCGGTACGTACGCGGCGCCGCCCGGGATGACGAACTCGTCCAACTCGACGTTCGCGAACAGGAGCAGGTGGCCGTCGGGCGGTAGCGGGATGTCGGTGGCCTCCGGCGGGATCGCGGCCAGGTCGAGCGTCGCGATGAGCTGGTGATCGTCGCGGTTGCCGGGGTCGTCGTCCCACACCGTGCCCGGGGTGGGCGCGTCCGGCGGGAGCATCAGCGGGCTGCCGAGCCTGCCGACGACCGTGCCGCCGCCGTCGCGCGCCGTCCGCAGCTTCGGGCGGGCCAGCCCGAGCCACCGGTCCACGTCGTCCGCCGGAACCCCCTTGTCGAGCGCCTGCTCCCGGAACCGGTCCAGCCAGGAGAGCACCGACGCGGGCAGGGCCCTCACCGACGGGTGCAGCACCCCCGCGCCGAACTCCCAGCCGGGCTCCGGCGCCACCACGCCCGGCTCACCCAGCCCCGCGAGCCACTCCGCTGCGGACGACCGCGTCCGGGCGTCGGCGTCCGACAGCGCGGCCGCCGCTGCCGCCCGGGCGTCCGGGTGGTCGCCGAGCACGCGCCGGGCCGCCAGCCGGTGGCGGTTCGCGCCGAGCGCGAGCGAGGTCAGGCGCGGGACCAGAGCCTCGGGGGCGGCCGGGAAGCGTTCGAGGACGGTCAGGATCATCGTCCTCGTGTCCACGGCGGGCTGGTCCGGGTGCCGCCTCCCGTCGCCGCCGTCGAGGTACTCGTCCGCCAGGTCCAGGCGCTCGGCGAACAGGGGCCACCAGCGCTCGGCGTCCTCCGGGGTGAGGAAGGCGCCGATCCTGCGTCCGCGGGAGTCCGTGCGGGTGACCAGGAGCGAGGCGGTCCGCCGGTCCGCGTCGGACATCCCGGCGGCGCGGAACGCGTCCCGCAGGGCGCGGACGTCGGGCATCAGCGCCACCCTCCCCTCGACGCCGTTCCAGGAACGGTCCCCGTCGGACCCGCC
>NZ_QPFC01001267.1:0-1786 GCF_003427465.1 Nocardiopsis sp. TNDT3
CCCCCATGACGTCCCATGCCCCCGACCGGCTCGACTCCCCCGAGACGCCTCCTCCGGACCGCCGCTCCCCCGTCTGGGCGGCCCTGCGCCAACTCCTCCTACGCCTGCACTTCTACGCCGGAGTCCTCGTCGCGCCGTTCATCGCCGTGGCCGCCCTCACCGGACTGCTGTACGCGTACGCGCCGCAGCTGGAGCAGGTGCTCTACGCCGACCAGCTCCGCGTCACCCCCGGCGACAGCGCGCTGCCCCTCCAGGAACAGGTGGACACCGCGGTCGCGGCACGTCCCGAGGGAACGCTGAGCGCCGTGCGCCCGGGCACGGCCCCCGACGAGAGCACCCGCGTCCTGCTGGACGTGGAGGGGCTCCCCGAGAGCTACCGGCTCGCCGTCTTCGTCGACCCCTACAACGGCGAGGTCCTCGGCGAGACGACCAGCTACGGCAGCAGCGGCGCGCTGCCCGTGCGGTCGTGGCTGTCCGAACTCCACCGTCACCTGCACCTGGGTGAGTTCGGCCGCCTGTACGGCGAACTCGCCGCGAGCTGGCTGTGGGTGGTCGCTCTGGGCGGGGTCGTGCTGTGGACCGCGCGCCGGCGCAAGGCCCGCCGCCTGCGCCGCACCCTGCTGCCCGAGCCCTCCGCCAAGGGGCGGAACCGGACCATGTCCTGGCACGGGTCGCTCGGCATCTGGGCCGTAGCCGGCCTGCTGATGGTGTCCGCCACCGGACTGACCTGGTCCCGGTTCGCCGGGGCCAACGTGACCGACATGCGGGTGGCCCTCGGCTGGACCACGCCGTCGCTGTCGGCGCCCGCCCCGTCGGAGCACGCGGACCACGAGGAGCAGGCGGACCACGCGGAGCAGGCGGACCACGCGGGGCACGAGGACCACGGTGGGCACGGCGACCACGCGGACCACGGCGCGGCCGGACAGGACGTGGACCTGGACACGGTCCTGGCGTCCGTGCACGCCGCGGGGATCGACGGCCCGATGGAGATCTCGGTGCCCGTGGAGGAGGGCGCGCCCTTCACCGTCCAGGGAACCGGGCGGAGCTGGCCCGTGCACCAGGACGCGGCGGCCGTGGACGCGACGAGCGGCGAGGTGGTCGAGGAGCTGCGGTTCGAGGACCATCCCTTCGTCGCCAAGATGGCCACGTGGGGGATCGCCTTCCACATGGGTCTGCTGTTCGGCCTGCCGAACCAGCTCCTGCTGACGGGGATCGCCCTGTCCGCGCTCTTCCTCGTGTTCTGGGGCTATCGGATGTGGTGGCTGCGCCGCCCGACCCGGGACACCGCGTTCGCCATGGGACGGCCGCTCGCCCCGCGCGGGACCTGGCGGGGGCTGCCGTGGTGGTGCCTGGCCCTGGTCGCCGCGGCGGCGGTGGGCGTCGGCCTGTTCCTGCCGGTGTTCGGGGTCTCCCTGCTGGCCTTCCTCGTGGTGGACGCGGCCCTGGGCCTGCGGCGCGGGCGCACGCGCCCGGAGTCCGTCCCGAAGCCGTGACCGCGCCGCCGGGACCGGACGCACCCGACGCATCCGGTCCCGGCGGGTCCGGTCGTCCGCGCCGGACCGCCGACGGGCGCGGATGAAGGATTCCTCATGTTCGTTTCATCTCGTATTCCCCCGCGCCCGGAAGGCTCGGGGAGTATGAGATCACCACTGTTGTTGCTGTTAGCGGGCACCGTCGCGGCCCTCTTGGTCGCGGGGGCGGTCCTGGTGTGGGCGATGCCCGAGCGCACCCCGGACACCGCCGCCCCGGGTGAGGTCGTGGTCGGGGAGTCCCCCGGCGCCAGCCC
>NZ_QPFC01001268.1:0-1999 GCF_003427465.1 Nocardiopsis sp. TNDT3
GGCGCGGCCTGCCCTCCCAGCCCTTCGTCCGCCAGCACGACGTCGACGGCGACGAGACGAGGAGGACCACCACCGCCTACCGCACCCTGAGGGGGTCCTACCTGACCGAACAGGCCGGTGTCCGCGTGCTCTCGGCCGCACCCGACCGGGTGGTCCTGGAGGCGGACGGCCTGCGCCGCGCCTTCGACGTCCACCGCCCCGCCGCGGGCGGCGACGTCCACGTCGACTCCCCCCTGGGGTCGGTCACCCTCACCCCCGTCGACCCCCTGCCCGAACCCGAGGCCGCGGTCGACCCCGGCGCCCTGCCCGCGCCCATGCCCGGCACGGTCACCGCCGTGGAGGTCGCCGTGGGCGAGCGGGTCGAACCCGGGCAGACCCTGCTGCGCATGGAAGCCATGAAGACGGAGCACCGCGTCACCGCCCCCGCCGCCGGTGCCGTCCGGGAGATCCCGGTCGCGGCGGGGCAGAGGGTGCCCGCCGGGGCGCCCCTCGCCGTCCTCGACTACGAAGGGGCCACGCCGTGACCGGTGCCATGACCTTCAACGAACCCGCCGAGCGGGTCGACCTGCGCTCCGCCGTGTCCGCGTTCGCCGCGGGGTACGGGTCCGAGTACTACCGGGCCCGCGCCAAGGAGGGCGCCTACCTCACCGAACTGTGGCGCGAGGCGGGCGGGCTCGGCTACCTCGGCGTCAACATCCCCGAGGAGTACGGGGGCGGGGGCGGCGGCATCGGCGACCTGGCCGCCGTCCTGGAGGAGCTCAGCGCGGCCGGGTGCCCCACCCTGATGATGGTGGTCTCCCCGGCCATCTGCGGCACCGTCCTGACCCGCTTCGGCACCCCCGAACAGCGCGCGCGCTGGCTGCCCGGCCTGGCCACGGGCGAGACCATCATGGCCTTCGCCATCACCGAGCCCGACGCCGGGTCCAACTCCCACCGCATCACCACCACCGCCCGGAGCGACGGCGGCGGCTGGGTGCTCAACGGCCGCAAGACCTTCATCTCCGGCGTGGACGTGGCCGACGCCGTCATGGTCGTCGGACGCGTCCAGGACGAGGACACCGGGCGCCTGTCCGCCGCGCTGTTCGCGGTGCCCACCGACGCCCCGGGGTTCGAGGCCCGCCGGATCGAGATGGACCTGGTCAGCCCCGACCACCAGTACCAGCTGTTCCTGGACGACGTGCGCCTGCCCGCCGACGCACTGGTCGGCGACCCCGGGGCCGGGCTCCTCCAGCTCTTCGCCGGACTCAATCCCGAGCGCATCATGGCCGCGTCCCTGGCCTCGGGCAGCGCCCGCCACGCCCTGGACAAGGCGGTGGCCTACGCCAGGGAGCGCACGGTCTGGCGCGACACCCCCATCGGCGCCCACCAAGGGCTGGCCCACCCGCTGGCGCAGGTCAAGATCGAGCTGGAGCAGGCCCGCCTGATGACCCAGCACGCTGCGCTCCGCTACGATTCCGGCGACGACGCGGGGGCGGGGGAGGCGGCCAACATGGCCAAGTACGCCGCCGCGGAGGCGTGCGTGCGCGCGGTCGACCAGGCCGTGCAGACCCTGGGCGGCAACGGTCTGGCCAGCGAGTACGGGCTGGGGTCGGCGATCGCCGCCGCCCGCCTGGCGCGCATCGCGCCGGTGAGCCGGGAGATGGTGCTCAACTACGTGGCGCAGCAGTCCCTCGGCCTGCCCAGGTCGTACTGAGCGGTCGGCGCGCGGACACGGGCCGCCTCGGGGACGCGGGGACAGGGGGAAGCAGCGACGTGGACACAGGGGCCGACCGCGAGCCGCGCCAGGAACGCAGCCGGGCCACCCGAGCCCGACTGCTGGAGGCCGCCGTGGCCTGCCTGGCCGAGGAGGGCACGGCCGGCGCCACCGTGGGCGCGGTCGCGCGGCGGGCCGGGGTGTCGCGCGGGGCCGCCCAGCACCACTTCCCCACCCGCGAGGACCTCTTTCTGGCCGTGCTGCGGCACATGCTCGACAGCCGCGGCGCGGAGCTGCGGCGCGGCG
>NZ_QPFC01001269.1:0-1600 GCF_003427465.1 Nocardiopsis sp. TNDT3
TTCCTCCCCCGGCGCGGGGCGCCCCGGCCGGGGGAGGAAGGGGCGTGAACGTCACCGGTGCGCCGACACCTGCTCCTCTGGGCGACGTGAGCGGTAATCCCGCCTTGGCCCTCCGTGGCACCGGGTGCCCCGTCCGGAAAGGCGGAGCTTTCCTGCCCGAAGCACGGCGGAAACACGGGGCGCGTACCGTCGCCTCGCATCCGCAGCCACTGAGGAGCCTCCATGCGCCAGGGAACCGGGACCGACGGCCGCGACGACCCCCCGTCAGCGGGATCCGGCGGCGCCCGCTGCCCGGTCGCCCTCCCCCCGCGCGGGGACACCGGCGCCGACACGCCCTGGGACGCGCTGCGCGACCGCCACGGCGGCCTGGTCCCGGTCGAGGTGGGCCCGGGTGTGCCGGGATGGCTCCTGCTCGGCTACCGGGAGAACCTCCAGGCGCTGCGCGACCACACCCTCTTCTCCGCCGACCCGCGCCCGTGGGGCGCCGAGGACGCCGCGCCCGCCCGCAGCGCCGCCCTGGCCCGCGACGGCGAGGAGCACCGGCGGCTGCGCGCGGCCGTCGTCGACACCCTGGCCAGGGCGGACACGCCCCGTCTGGTCCCCGTGGTCGAACGCGCCGCCGTGCACCTGCTCGGCCGGGTCGCGGCCGACGGCGCCGCCGACCTCATCGGCGGGTTCGCCGCCCCGCTGCCCGCCCTGGTCCTCAACGAGCTCTTCGGACTGCCCGACGCCTACGGCCGCCTGCTGGCCGACCTGGCCCCGCGGCTGTGGAGCGGCGAACCCGACCGGGCCGGTCCCGCCGCCACCGCGGTCCGCTCCTACTTCGCGGGCCTGGTCGCGCGCAAACGCGCCGACCCCGGACAGGACATGGCCAGCTGGCTGCTCGCCCACCCCGCCGGGCTCACCGACGACGAGGCGGCGGGGGCGCTGGCGCTGCTGTGGGAGTCCGGGCACGAGCCCACCACCCACCTGATCGGCAACGCCCTGCTCCGGCTGCTGGAGGACCCGGGCGTGTGGACCGCCTACCTGGGCGGCACCCTCACCCCCGAGGACTTCATCGACTACGTGATGTGGACCGACTCCCCGATCCGGGTGCTCGGCGGGCGCTACCCGGTCGAGGACCTGAGCTTCTCCGGGGCTCGCGTCCGCAGGGGCGAGCCGCTGCTGCTGGGGTTGGCCTCCGCGCACACCGACCCGTCGGTGGCCCGCGGCGACGACGCGATGGCTCGGGCCGGAGACCGCTCCCACCTGTCCTGGGGCGCGGGCGCGCACCGCTGCCCCGCCACCGGCCTCACCCGCGAGCTGGCGCGCACCGCCATCGACACCGCCGTGGACCGGCTGCGCGGCATGGTCCTGGCTGTCGAGCCCGAGGAGCTGCGCTGGCGCGCGTCCCTGGCCGTGCACGGTCTGGAGGAGCTGCCGGTGTGGTTCACCGCCACCGGGGAGCGCGCCGGGTCCGACGCGCCGGTGCGCGAGCGCGCCCCGGCCCCGGTGACGCGGCGTCTGCGCAGGAAGCGCGGGCCCGCCCCGCGCGGGGCGCGCTACCAGGCGCCCCTGGCGGGTGAGGACGGCGAGCGGGCACGGGAGGAGCGGCCCGCGC
>NZ_QPFC01000144.1:0-2188 GCF_003427465.1 Nocardiopsis sp. TNDT3
CCCCGGTTCTCCCCTCCCCTCCTCCGGGAGCCTCCGTGCCCGGCGTCCGAAGCGGCCGACGCCGACGGGGCCGCCGCTGTCGGACCCTCCACCGGGGAGGCGGGACCGCCGCGTGCCCCTGCCCGTGGCCGCAGACGGATCCGGGGAGGAAGGTCGCCCCTTCCCCCGGTGACGTCGGTCACCGCCGCGCGTCGACCCGCCCGATCCGGGGGCGTGCCCCCGGGCGGTTCACGAGGGGCGACGGTGCTCCCGGGCGCCTTCGGCGGGGTGTCGGGTATGTCCGGTACGAGAAACCGACGTCTCGCATGGTGGGACAATCCGCCGTTGAGCACCGAGAACTCCGCCACCGTGTGGCACACTGACCTCATGCCGTCTCAGGTGCTCATTATCGTGAGGCGCGCTGGCTGACCATCGGACGCCGCCAGCGCGCTGACCTCTCGTGTCCACGAGGGGTCTTTTTTGTTGGCGGGGCCCGGTCGGCCACACCACAGCATCCACCTTCGGGAGTTCCACCCATGAGGGACGACAGTTTCCACGTCTTCGACACCACGCTGCGCGACGGGGCCCAGCGCGAGGGGATCAACCTGCGGGTCTCCGACAAGCTGGCCATCGCCAAGCTGCTGGACGACTTCGGGGTGGCGTTCATCGAGGGAGGGTGGCCGGGGGCCAACCCCAAGGACACCGAGTTCTTCCAGCGGGCTTCACGAGAGCTGACGCTGGAGCACGCGCAACTCACCGCGTTCGGCGCGACCCGCCGTGCCGGTGTGCGGGCCGCCGACGACCCACAGGTGGCCGCACTGCGCGACAGCGGCGCACCGGTCGTCACCCTTGTCGCCAAGAGTGACGACCGGCACGTCGAGCGCGCGCTGCGCACGACCCTCGACGAGAACCTCGCCATGATCGCCGACACGGTGTCCCACCTGAGCGAACACGGCCAGCGCGTATTCGTGGACTGCGAGCACTTCTTCGACGGATACCTCCACAACCCCGACCACGCGCTCGACGTGGTCCGCGCCGCCGCCGGGGCCGGTGCCGACGTCGTCGTCCTGTGCGACACCAACGGCGGCATGCTCCCCACCGACGTCACCCGTATCGTCACCGAGGTCCGCGAGGCCACCGGCGCACGCCTGGGCATCCACGCCCAGGACGACACCGGCTGCGCCGTCGCCAACACCCTCGCCGCCGTGGACGCGGGCGCTACCCACGTACAGTGCACCGCCAACGGCTACGGCGAGCGGGTCGGCAACGCCAACCTCTTCTCCGTGGTCGGCGCGCTCACGCTCAAGCGCGGCCAGGAGGTCCTCCCCGAGGGCTGCCTGGCCGAGATGACCCGCGTGGCCACCGCCATCGCCGAGATCGTCAACCTCACCCCCGACACGCACCAGCCCTACGTGGGGGTGTCGGCCTTCGCGCACAAGGCGGGGCTGCACGCCTCCGCGATCAAGGTCGACCCCGACCTGTACCAGCACACGGACCCCGCGCTGGTCGGCAACGCCATGCGCATGCTCGTCTCCGACATGGCCGGGCGGGCCTCCATCGAACTCAAGGCCAAGGAGTTGGGCCTGGACCTGTCCGGAGACCGCGCCCTGTCGGGGCGGGCCGTGGAGCGGGTCAAGGGCCTGGAGCTGTCGGGCTACAGCTTCGAGGCCGCCGACGCCTCCCTGGACCTGCTGCTGCGCGAGGAACTGGGGCAGCCGGTCCGCTACTTCGACACCGAGTCCTGGCGCGTCATCACCGAACGCCGACCCCGGGCCGGGTCCAGCCCCCTGGCCAGCGACTACGAGAGCCTCACCGAGGCCACCGTCAAACTGCGGGTCAAGGGCGAACGCGTGATCGCCACCGCGGAGGGCAACGGCCCCGTCAACGCCCTGGACCGGGCGCTGCGCAGCGCCATGGAGGGCGTGTACACCGCGCTGGCCGGGCTGGAGCTGACCGACTACAAGGTCCGCATCCTGGAGGGCAGCTCCGGCACCAACGCCATCACCCGCATCCTCATCACCTTCAGCGACGGGGTGGGGGAGTGGACCACGGTGGGCGTGGGCCCCAACGTCGTCGACGCGTCCTGGGTCGCCCTCGAACAGGCCGTCACCTACGGGCTCCTGCGCCAGGGCTACCCGCAGGGCTGATCCGGAAGCCGGAGCCCTCCGGGGAGCGGACGAGGGGGCGGGGCGGCAGCCGCCCCGCCCCC
>NZ_QPFC01001270.1:0-3339 GCF_003427465.1 Nocardiopsis sp. TNDT3
GCGGTGCCCCGGCGCCCGCGGCGCACCGCCCCGACCTCACACATCGGGCATCTCCACGCGCCGGGTCAGCGTCAGGTCGAAGCCCGCCGCGGAGAACACGATCGGCAGCGGGTGCGAGACCTCCACGTAGAAGCCCTCGTGCTCGTTGACGCCGCTGGTGACGGTCGCCTCGTCCAGCCACGACGGCAGCGCCGCGCGGGCGGCGGCCTCCGCGCCCTCCAACCGCTCGGCTCCGGCCACCCGCGCACCGGCGCGGGCCGCGGACTCCAGCCGCTCGACCGCGACGAAGGCCAGGAAGGCCTCGATCGCGATGACCGCGACCAGGAGCAGGATCGGGAAGATCGCGGCGAACTCCAGCAGCGGGCCGCCCCGGTCGCCGTCCCGGCGCGGTCGGCCCCCGAGCAGGAGGCGCCGCGCTCCGCGGTGCCCTGCGTCCCGGCGGTCCCCGGCCGGCGGACGCCGCCCTTCCCGGCCTTCGGCGCCCTGCTGGACCCCGGGCAGGGGGTCGTGGTCCCCGATGCCTCGGCGGGTGCGGCCCGGAGCGGTCCGCCCGACCGGTCGCGCGCTCACGGTGTGGCCCCCCGCGGCTCGACCTCGGTGACCACGCGGGCCTCGCCGGTGACGTCCCAGGGCCCCGAGGCCCCGGGCAGGAAGATGGGCATGGCCATGGTCACCCGGGCGTAGCGCGCGCCGTCGCGCTCCACGATCTCCACGGACATCACGTCCGCCCCGTCCCACGGCGGCCGGACGCGCTTGCGGGCCTCCTCGTCCACACGCGCCATGTCGTCGGGGGTCACGGCGGCCTGACGGGCGGCCTCGGCGGCGCCGTGCGAGGCGTACATGGCGGTGACGCCGAGCAGCAGCACCTGCCACACCAGGGCCAGCGCCAGCATCATGAACGGCACCGCCGCGGCGAACTCCACGATGACCCCGCCGCGGTCGCCGCGCCGCCCCCGTCGGAGGCCGGGCTCAGCTCCCGAAGCCACCGCGTCCCCCTCCGCCGCCGTGCGGCCCGGAACCCGGGCGCCCGCCGAAGGGCTGGCCCAGCGGCGGCACGGAGGCCTGCCCGTTGGCCGCCGCGCGCGAGGGGTTGGCCCCCGACGCGTTGAGGAAGCCGGACACGTCACGGGTGGACGGTCCGCCGCCGCGTCGCTCGGACAGGGAGGCGAACCTGCCCAGCCCCGCGGGCGGGGTGGCCGAACCCCCGCCGCCACCGGGCTGCGCGGGCGGATTCAGCAGGTCCAGCTCCGCGGCCAGCCGCGAGAACGCCCTGCGCAGCCCCTCGTCGGTCACCTTGGTCGGGTCGCCGTTGTTCTCCCCGGGCTCCAGGGCGCGGTAGGCGGCGGGAACCGGTGTGCGCAGCACCCGGGTGCCCAGCAGCTGCTGGAGGAAGTCCGGCTGGATCTCGTTCTTGCGGCTGTGCCGGGTGACCAGCGAGTACACGTCCGTGTGCGAACGCACCTGCAACCGCTCCCACATGCTCATCAGCCGCTGGGCGCCGCGCATCGCGGGCACGTCCGGGGTGACGGTGACGACCGCGCTGTCGGCCAGCTCGACCGCCATGGCGGTGGCCTCGTTCATGGTGGACCCGCAGTCCACCACCACCAGTTCGTACCGGGAGCGGAGCGCGCTCAGCACCCGCCGGGCGGCGCTGGCGCCGACGTCCTCGCCGCGTTCGCCGTGTTCGGGGGCGAGGAGTACGTGCGGACCCCGCGGGTCCACGTACAGGGTCTCCGCGAGCATGCCGGGGGTGATGTTGTCCCCGGCCTCGACCAGGTCGCTGATGGAGCGGCGGTGGCGCAGGTTGAGGAACGCGGGCAGGTCGCCGGTCTGCAGGTCCAGGTCGACCAGGCACACCACCCGCTCGGCGGCGGCCGCGGCCATCGCCAGGTGCACGGCGCACGTGGTCGTGCCCACGCCGCCCTTGGCGCCGCTGATCGCCACGATCCGGCCCCGCACGCCCGACGCGGGCAGGTCCATCGACGCCGACTCCAGGTGGCGGCGCAGCGTGCGCGACCACTCGGCGGCCTTGGTGACCCGGCTCTCCAGCTCGGCGATCCCGCAGTCGTCGGGCATCACCCCGCGCGCCCCGGCCTCCATGGCCCCGGTGAAGGTGTCGGGGTCCATCGTGGGCGACACCAGCAGGATCGCCACCTGCGGATGGCGGTGGGACAGGTCGCGTACGGCCTCGAACACCGGCGCCGGGCCCAGATCCTGGTGGATGAGGACCACGTCGATCTCCGGGAACTCCCCGGCGGCGTCGATCAGCGCCGTCGTGGTGGCCCTGGAGGCCACCAGGGAGGCGCTGCCCAGCTCCTCGAAACGCGCGGCGAGCACCATCTCCGACTCCGAGGTCGGCATACCCGCCAGGACACGGAAGTTCAACGCTTACCCCCCATGCGGCGCGCGCCGCTCGTCGGCCGCCCCGCCCTCGTCCGGTGTCGTGCTCTCGTCGGCCGTTCCCCCGGCGACGAGGTCGTCGAAGTCCCCGCTGCAGAACTCGGACTCCTCCGGGGTGCCGCCGCCGTCGGCGCTCACCAGGGCCAGCCTGAGCCCGCTGGAGAAGTCCTCGGCGTAGGCGAGTCGGAGCGCCGCCTGCGGGTCCAGGCGGAAGGTCACCGGGACCACCCCGGCCACGCCGCCGCCCTCCTCCTCCTGGGTGCGCAGCTCACCGATGTCGAGGACCTCCACCTCGGTGATGACCCGCACCGCGCACGCCTCGCCGTGGTCGCGCGCCGGGAAGGTGCCGTAGATGTCCACGAACGACCCGCGCCGCACCTTGCCCGCCACACCGGTCTCGGCGTTGACCATGATGGCGATCTCCCGCTCCCCGGCGGTGAGGGTGGGCTGGGGCTGCACCATGCCCCGCTGGAGGTAGACGCCCGCCTCCAGGTGGGAGGCGGCGACGAGCTGCTGGTCGGCCGGGGTCTCCACCTGGGACAGGTCGGTGAGGAAGACCTCCGGGTCGAAGTACATGCTGGGCACCTCGACCCGCTCCACGGACTCCTCGCCGATGGGCTGGTAGGCGTCCACGGCCTCGGTCAGCCGCAGGACGGTCGCGAACTCGCCGAGGCGCTCCTGCTGGCTGTTGAGGTAGGTGAACACGGAGGCGAACACGGCGACGGCGCCGATAGCGGCAACGACCATGAGCAGGACGCCGCGTCGCTGACGGGGGTTCATAGGGGTGGCTTTTCCGTTTCCAGTGTCGTCGCGGGCCGTCCGCTCGCCTCGGGGGCGCGGTGTCGGTCCCTAACGGGAGTAGGTCCGGGGCGCGTCGGGGCGCGGGGCGCGGCCCGTGAACGGCGGACCCTGCGGTCGGTCGGTGGAGGGAGGGGGAGG
>NZ_QPFC01001271.1:0-1162 GCF_003427465.1 Nocardiopsis sp. TNDT3
CCGGGGGCCGCACGCGCCAGCCCGTGTCAGACCCGGGTCATGGTGGAGTCGTAGCCGCCCCCGCCGGGGTAGACCCATGCGTCGGTGACGGTGCCGCCGTCGGCGCTGAAGGTGCCCTCGTAGTAGGCGGGGCTGCCCTTCGCGCCGCCCCAGATGGTCAGCCTGTCGCCGACCAGCTCGTAGGCGTAGTCCAGCGTGTTGCCGACCGAGTCGTAGAAGCGCGAGACCACGTCCGCGCCGACCGGCTCCCCGAAGGGGCGCAGGTTGCCGATCACCTCCATGCCGGTGACGGCCTGGCCGAACTGCGAGAGTTCGACGTGCTGGAGCAGGAAGAAACCGCCGGGCATCCACTCGTAGCGCACGGTTCCCTCGGCTCCGCCGGTGACCGTCCAGGTGCCGACCAGGCGGTCCAGGGCCCTGAGGTCGGTGCTCGGCTCGTAGGTCTCCGGCATCCCGTGGTTCTCCGACGTCTCGTGGGTCTCGGTCATCTCGGACATCCCGTTCTCCTTGTGTGTCGTGGTGGGTGTTCGCCGTTACCTCGGAGGCGCGGGCCGATCCTCGACATGCTTTTTGTGTGTCCTAGGTCACGCTCTGATCGTGTCGAGAACCCGGAACCCGCCACGAGGTAGCGGCAGGAACCCACCAAGGAGGAACCCATGGCCGCTACCGCCACCGCTGCCACCACCGCGACCCGCCGCTCGTCCGCGCCCCTGCTCCTCGCCGGAGCCCTGGCCGGACCGGTCTTCTTCGCCTCCGCGACCGCGCAGATGCTCACCCGCGAGGGCTTCGACATCACCCGGCACCCGATCAGCCAGCTCTCCACCGGCGACCTCGGCTGGATCCAGATCGCCACCTTCGTGCTCGCCGGTCTGGGCGGCCTGGCGCTGGCCGTCGGTGTCGGGCGCACCCTCACCGAGGGGGCCGGGCGCCGGGCGCTGCCCGTCCTCATCGGGATCTTCGGCGCCGGGATGGTCGCCGCCGGAGTGTTCACCATGGACCCCCAGTACGGCTTCCCCGCCGGGACCCCCGACGCCCCGGCGGCCCAGATGTCCTGGCACGGGATCGCCCACTCGGCCGCGGCGGCCGTCTCCTTCACCGCGCTGGCCGTCGCCGCCGTCGTCCTGGCCGTGCGCTGCGTCCGCCGCCGGGCGGTGCTGCCCGC
>NZ_QPFC01001272.1:0-1428 GCF_003427465.1 Nocardiopsis sp. TNDT3
TCGGCAGCGTGTTCATGCTGGTCATCGCGGCCATCGCCATGCTCACCACCGACCCGGTCCTGGCCCTGGTCGCCTTCGTCGTCTTCCCGGTCCTGGCCGCCGCCAACGTCGTCTTCCAACGGCGCGTCTCACCCATGGCCTCGCGCGCCCAGGCGCTGCGCGCCGAGGTCAGCGGCGTCGCCCACGAGTCCTTCGACGGCGCACTCGTCGTCAAGACCCTGGGCCGCGAGGACACCGAGACCGAGCGCTTCACCTCCGCCGCCCACCGCCTGCGCGACGCGCTCATCCAGGTCGGCCGGATGCGCTCGATGTTCGACCCGGTCATGGAGGCCCTGCCCAACTTCGGCGTGCTCGCCGTCCTGCTCCTGGGCATGTGGCGGCTGTCCACCGGCGCCATCGACGCCGGGGACCTGGTCCAGATCGCCTTCCTGTTCACCCTCCTGGCCCTGCCCATCCGCTCCTTCGGGTGGATCCTGGGCGACCTGCCCCGCAGCGTCGTGGGCTGGGACCGCGTCCAGTCCGTACTCAACTCCGGCGGCGCCATGGAGTACGGCACCCGCACCCTGGAGGACACCCCCACCGGCATCGCCCTGAGCGCCCGCGGCGTGACCTTCTCCTACGCCGACTCCTACGACGCGCGGGGCGGCGCGCGCGACCTCATGGACGGCGGAGCCGACACCGCGCCGCGCACCACCGTCCTCAACGGCGTGGACCTGGACATCGCCCCCGGACGCACCGTCGCACTGGTCGGCCCCACCGGGTCGGGCAAGTCCACGCTCACCACCGTCCTCATGCGCCTGGTCGACGCCGACACGGGCACCGTCACCCTCGACGGCGTCGACGTGCGCGACCTGGCCCGCGACCAGATCCCCCGGCACGCTGCCCTGGTGCCCCAGGGCACCTTCGTGTTCGAGGACAGCGTCCGCGACAACATCACCCTGGGCGCCGACGCCGACGACGACCAGGTCTGGGCCGCCCTGCGCCTGGCCCGCGCCGACGGCTTCGTCCGAGAACTGGAGGGCGGACTCGACGCCCGGCTCGGCGAGAAGGGCACCACCCTCTCCGGAGGGCAGCGCCAGCGCCTGGCCCTGGCCCGCGCGATCGTGCGCCGCCCGAGGCTGCTCATCATGGACGACGCCACCTCGGCCGTGGACCCCCAGATCGAGGCGCAGATCCTGGCGGGCCTGCGCGAACGCGACGACGCCGCCACCGTGGTCGTGGTCGCCTACCGCCGCGCCACCATCGAACTCGCCGACGAGGTCGTCTACATGGAACGCGGACGCGTGCTGGCCCGCGGCACCCACGAGGAACTGCTCACCACCTCGCCCGGCTACACCAGGCTCGTCACCGCCTACGAGCGCGCCTCCGCCGAGGGGCAGGCCGAGACAGACCCGCTGCCCGAGGAACCAGGCCCCCTCGAACCCGCCC
>NZ_QPFC01001273.1:0-1738 GCF_003427465.1 Nocardiopsis sp. TNDT3
AGCGAGGACCCCCACACCACCCAACGCCACCGAACCTCACCCAGGGTGCCCGAAGTTCGACTTCCCGCAGCCCCACATACGTCCATTCGCAACCTGGTTTAGACCACTCCATCCTCCAGACGCTCTAGAGTGTTAAGCGTGACACGTCGAGCAAAAATCGTCGCGACCCTCGGTCCCGCCACCTCGAGCCCGGAAGTCCTCCGCAAGCTCGTCGAAGCCGGACTGGACGTCGCCCGACTCAACCTCAGCCACGGAACCCACGACGACCACAGCGCCAACCTCGCCAACCTGCGAGACGCCGCTGAGGCCGCACAACGAGCAGTCGGCGTCCTCGCCGACCTCCAAGGGCCCAAGATCCGCGTCGGCACCTTCGCCGACGGCCCCGTCGACCTCAACGTCGGCGACGAGTTCACCATCACCACCGACGACGTCCCCGGAGACGCCCACCGCGTCTCCACCACCTACAAGGGACTCCCCGCGGACGTACGCCCCGGCGACCGCGTCCTCATCGACGACGGCCGCATCGCGCTGGAGTGCACCAAGACCACCAGCACCGACGTCCACACCCGCGTCATCGTCGCCGGCACCGTCTCCAACCACAAGGGACTCAACCTCCCCGGCGTCGCCGTCAGCGTCCCCGCACTCACCGAAAAGGACGAGGCGGACCTGCGCTGGGCCCTGCGACAGGGCGTCGACATGGTCGCCCTCTCCTTCGTCCGCAGCCCCGCCGACGCCGAGGAGTGCCACCGCATCATGGACGAGGAGGGCGTCACCGTCCCCCTCATCGCCAAGGTCGAGAAACCCCAGGCCGTCGAACGGCTCCAGGACATCATCGAGGTCTTCGACGGAGTCATGGTCGCCCGCGGCGACCTCGGCGTCGAACTCCCCCTCGAAAACGTCCCCATGGTGCAAAAACGCGCCGTCGAACGCTGCCGCGACAAGGCCAAACCGGTCATCGTCGCCACCCAGATGCTCGAATCCATGATCGGATCACCCCGGCCCACCCGCGCCGAGGCCTCCGACGTCGCCAACGCCGTCCTCGACGGCGCCGACGCCGTCATGCTCTCCGGAGAGACCAGCGTCGGCAAGTACCCCGTCGAGACCGTCGAGACCATGGCCCGCATCGTCAGCGCCGCCGAACAGGAATCCCTGCGCGCCTCGCACATCCTCAACCGGGTACCCGAGACCACCGGCGGAGCCATCGCCCGCGCCGCCGCCGAGATCGGCGCCACCGTCGGAGCCAAGGCACTGGTCGCCTTCACCATGTCCGGAGAGACCGCCCGACGCCTGGCCCGCTACCGCTCACCCATCCCGCTGATGGCCTTCACCACCGAGGAGACCACCCGCGGCGTGCTCTCCCTCACCTGGGGAGTCGAGAGCAACCTCGTGCCCTGGGTCGACAACACCGACGACATGGTCCGCCAGGTGGAGGCCGAACTCCTCCAGCTCGGCGACTACCACAAGGGCGACAAGGTCGTCATCGTCGCCGGAAGCCCGCCCGGAACCACCGGTTCCACCAACTCCCTGCGCGTCCACCGCCTCGGAGACGCCGTCGCCCTCGCGGCGCGGTAGCAACACCCGGGCGCCCCGCACCGGGCGCCCCCGACGTGCCGCATCAGGTCCGGCCCGGAGGACACGGCGTATGAGCCGCGCCGCCCACCGGGTCAGGACCAGGTGCGGCCCCGCCGCCGCGCCGCCCTCAGGCCGCCGACTCCCCGCGCACGTCCCCCCGCGGCTC
>NZ_QPFC01000145.1:0-2528 GCF_003427465.1 Nocardiopsis sp. TNDT3
GGCCGGGCGCCCGGCCCTCCCGCCCGGGGGCGCGCGGACCGCTCAGGCCTCCAGGTCGTCGGCGACCACGCGCAGCACGGAGGCGATCCTGGACGCCTCGCGCCGTTCGGGGTGGCGTCCCCGGCGGTAGCCGTTGGACAGGCCCTCCAGGAGCTTGATGAGGTCCTCGGTGATCACCACCATCTCGTCCGGCTTCTTGCGCCGCGCCCGGGCGACCGAGTGCTGGTCCTCCAGGAGCCTGACCTGGAGCGCCTGGGCGCCCTTGCGGCCCTCGGCCACGCCGAACTCGACCTTCTGGCCGGGCCGCAGCGACGTGGTGCCCGGAGGGAGCGAGGAGGAGTGCACGAAGACCTCACCGCCGTCGTCGCGGGTGAGGAAACCGAAACCCTTGTCGCCGTCGTACCACTTGACCTTGCCGGTGGGCACCTGGGGACCTCACGCTTTCACTGGCGGGTGTGCCGGGAACGGGCCGCGGGCGGGCGCGGTGGAGTCCGCGCGGCCCGCGCGTCGCCGGGACACCCCTGGTTTTTCCACGGGTGCCTCCAAAGTAGTGCCCGGGGACTCACCGGCGCGAGGGCATAAACGGCCGCCGGTCCCCGCTCGCGTCCGGCCGGGCGGGGCCTTCCGGAGGAGCCACGGGCCCGGACACGGCGAGGAGGCCCGGATGCGGATCATCCGGGCCTCGCGGCGCCGACTGCGGCCCCGCACCGCTGGGTGCGGAGTGTGGGACGGGACTCGGCGGAGACGTGGGCCGCCTCGGCTGCTGTGGCGACCGGGCTGGAGGCCGGGGCGCCGGTACTGACGCGACCGCCTGAAGCGAAAGAGGCGGTGTACCGACATGACTACCCGAATCCGTGTGTTCGGACGCGCGGTAACGGGCCGACCGGAAAAGGTTATTCCCCAGCGTTTGCCAAGCAATGACCAGCGGGACCAGGCCGTTGAACTGGGAGGACACCGCACGTGCCCCGCCACGGCGCACGGCCGCGCGCACGCCCTCAGCGCGGTGCCGCGTCCCGCGCGTACGGCGCCGGGCGCGGGAGCCGGGCGTAGAGGTAGACCGCGCACACCAGGGAGGCCGCGCCGAGGCCGATGACCCCGGTGGCGGTCAGGGACTCCTGGACGTACTCGTCGACGAACTCGGCCTCGCCGCTCCACAGGGCCATGCCGAGCGCGCAGGAGAGCAGGGGCAGGCCCACGCCGATCCACTTGTCGCGGGCGGGCCACACCTGGCTGAGCAGGATCAGGGCCGCCCCCAGGACCCACAGGAAGGCCAGGTCCCACCACCAGGGCACGGCCAGCAGCAGCAGGAGCAGGGCCGCGGCCTCGGGCGGGTGGCGGCGCAGCACCGCCACCGGGCCGCCTCGGTCGGGCCGGTCACCCCGTCCGGGCCGGTCGCCGCGGTCCGCGCGGCGGCCCCGGACGCGCATCTCCGTCTGGCGGGGCCCCTCCAGCAGGGACCTGATCCCGCGGTCGGGGCCGCCCCGCCAGGGCGGCGGCGGCCGGTCGGCGTGGCGCGGCCTGGAGGGGATCAGCTCGTCGTCCTCGACGTCGAGGTCGCGGCCGTCGAGGTCGCGTTCCACCAGGTCCCGGGGCGTGCCCAGACCCCTGAGGATCCCCCGGACGGTGTCCACGTCGTGTCCCGCGGCGGCGCGGCGCGCGTCGATGCGCGAGCGCACTCCGGCGAGGTAGGCGGTGCGTTCCTGCGCGGTCATGCGACCGTGCAGCTCCAGGCCGACCTCGGACAGATAATCCAGTACCAGTTGTTCCGAGCGCTGGTTCATGCCCCCATATTGGCTCAGGATGACCTGGCTTTTAAGCCCTACTTCCCAGTTTCGGTCACCGATTTTCCTTCGGATACGGTCCACGACGGTGTGCCGGAGGCAGTCGCGGAAGCCACAGGGGACGGACGCGAACACCGGGGCCCCGATCGCTTAGCGTTGAACCGATGAGCGACAACGCACCGCCCGACGGGCGCGGACCGGGCACGGGGAACCGCACGGCCCCCGCGTCGGGCCGTCCCCCCACGTTCACCTCCTGGCTGCGCGGCCGGTCGGACGACGCACTCGTCGCCCTGCTGCGGGCCCGCCCGGACCTGGCCCGGCCCGTCCCCGCCGACATCGGCGCGCTCGCCTCACGGGCCACCACCCGCAACACCGTTCTGCGGGTCCTGGAGCGGCTGGACCGGTTCACGCTCCAGGTGCTGGAGTCGGTGGTCGCGCTCGGTGACGACCGGTTGTCCGAGCCGGTGGGGGTGTCCGCCGCCGAACTGGCCGACGCGCTCGGACCGGTGGTCGGCCGCGCGGCCGACCGGGCGGACGCAACGGCGGGCCCCCCGGGCGGCCCCCCGGGCGGCGCCGCGGTCGGCGGACCGGCCGCGGGGGCGTCCGACGCGCGGACCGGCGCACCGGCGCACGGCACGGTGGGCGGGCCGGTCGGCGAGGCCCTGGACACCCTGCTGCGCCTGGCCCTGGTCTGGCCCGACCGGGGGCGGCTGCGCCCCGTCCAGGTGCTGCGCGACCTGCTCCCCC
>NZ_QPFC01001274.1:0-9675 GCF_003427465.1 Nocardiopsis sp. TNDT3
TCGCGGCCCTAGCGGTGGACGTGGTGGAGCCGGGGCCCGACGGGAGTCTGCCCCTGCCCTCCGGGGAGTTCGGCGCGGTGCTCGACCGCCACGAGGCCTACGACCCCGCCGAGGTCGCCCGGGTCCTGGCCCCCGGCGGGGTCTTCGTCACCCAGCAGGTCGGCGGAGACGACGGGTACGAACTCAGCGCCCTCCTGGAGGGGCCGCCCCCGGACCGGGACGCGCGCTGGAACCTCGACGCGGCGGTCGCGGGCCTGGAGGGGGCGGGCCTGGCCGTCACCCGCGCCCGCCGGGCCCGGACCCTGCGCCGCTTCCACGACGTGGGCGCGCTCGTGTCCTACCTGCGCATGGTGCCGTGGCAGGTGCCGGGCTTCGACGCGCACACCCACCGCGGGCCGCTGCTGCGGCTGCACCGGGACATGGCGCGGGGGATCCCGCTCACGTGCACGGTGGACCGCTTCCTCGTCGAGGCGGCCCGGCGCTGACCGGCGCTCACTCGCCCAGCGTGATCGCCTCGGCCTCGGCCCGGGCGGACTCGGGGCCGTTGTCCACCCTGCGCAGCGCCCCGCGGCCCAGGAGCACGATCCCCGCGGCCAGCGCCACGGACACCGCCGCCGCGTACATCGGCGCGCCGGGGGACAGGGCCGCGGCGAGCGCGGAGGCGGCCGGGGGAGCGGCGGCGCCGCCGAGGAAGCGCACCGCCGAGTAGGACGAGGACGCCACCGAACGCGGCAGGTCGCTGGCCTCCATCACGCACTCGGTCAGCACCGTGTTGAGCACGCCCAGCAGCAGGCCGCCCAGCACGATGGCGGTGATCAGCCCCGCCGTGGACGAGATGAGCGCGCCCGCGGCGACCAGGTCCGCGGCCAGCAGGAGCAGGGTCGCCCACAGCACCCGCGTGCGCGGCCACCGGCGGGTGAGCACCGGAGCCACGAAGACCGAGGTCACGGCGACCGCCAGGCCCCAGCCGAAGAAGGTGAACCCCAGGCCCATCTCGTCCAGCCCCAGCGGGAAGGGCGTGTAGGCCAGCAGGGCGAAGAACCCGATGTTGTAGAACAGCGCGGCCAGGGCCAGCACCAGGATGCCCGGGACGCGCAGCGCCGCGAACGGGGCCGACAGCGGCACCGGCGCGGTCCGCTCCGCGGCGTCGCTCCTGAGCAGGACGGCGATCGCGACGAACCCGACCGCCATCAGCGCGGCGGTACCGAAGAAGGGGCCGCGCCAGCTGACGCTGCCGAGCAGTCCGCCCAGGAGCGGGCCCGCGGCGATGCCCAGGCCCAGCGCCGCCTCGTAGAGCACGATCGCGGAGGAGGCCCCGCCGCTGGCGGCGCCGACGATGGTGGCCAGGGCGGTGGAGATGAAGAACGCGTTGCCCAGTCCCCACCCGGCCCGGAAGCCGATGACGGACTCGACGCTGCCGCTGGCCCCGGCCGCGGCGGCGAAGACCACGATCAGCGCCAGGCCGACCAGCAGGGTGCGCTTGGCGCCCAGGCGGCTCGACACCCAGCTGGTGACGAGCATGGCCAGGCCGGTGACCAGCAGGTAGCTGGTGAACAGCAGCGAGGTCTGGGTCTGCGTGGCCTCCAGGCTGCGGGAGATCGCGGGCAGGATCGGGTCGACCAGGCCGATGCCCATGAAGGCGATCACGCAGGCGAACGCCACGGCCCACACGGCGCGCGGCTGCCGGAGGATGGAACCCTCCGGCGCGTGTCCCTGGTCCGCGCCTCCGGGCGGTGCTGTACGCGGGGTGTCGGTCTTCGCCACCATGTTCTCGCTGCTCCCTGTCGTCGCTGATGGTGGGGAGGACGGCGGCCGATCCGGTCGGGGCCCTCATTCACATAGGTAACCTATGTTAATCCCCGCGCATTCCCGACCGGCACGCGAGGGGCCCGAGGGAGGGGAGGCGTCGATCACCGGAACCGCGGGAGGGCACGTGGGCGGCGGGCGCGAGGGCGGTGCGAGCCGAGGGTGTGACCGGGCTCCGGGAACGGAACCGCCCGCTCAGGCCCCGCCGCGGCGCAGCCGCTCGTCCAGCAGCCGCACCGACTCCGACAGCAGCTCCCGCTCGCGCGCGGACAGGTCGGAGAACAGCGGCTCCAGCGCGTCGCCGATCCGTTGCCGCCAGTCCTCCAGCGCCGCCGCGCCCGCCAGGGTCAGCTCGTGCAGCTGGGCCCGCCGGTCGTCGGGGTCGGGACTGCGCGCCACGTACCCGGAGGAGAGCAGCGACTCCACGATCACCGTCATGGTCGGCTGCCTGACCCGGCAGTGCTCGGCCAGGACGCCCAGCCGCAGCGGCCCCTTCTCCTGGAGCACGCTCAGCGCGCGCCATGTCGCCGGGGACGTGCGCTCACCGGTCTCGTGCGCGGCGTAGCGCCCGATCCGCTGGCTGATGTTGAGGAGGCGGACCAGGAGGTGGGCGACATCGGGGCCCCGGCCGTCCCCGGCGTCCGCGTTTTCGGTGTGCTCGTCGTCGTGGTGCACGCCGCAAGGCTAGGGCATCTTCGGCCGGCGTGCTCCGCCGTGGGACGGGCGCTGTTCCCCGCGGCGCGGTACGCCGCGGGGAACAGCGGTCACGGGCGCCTGCGTGCCCGCGCCACGGAGCCGTGCGGGGGCGGCCTCATGGCCGCCGTGGTCGGCAGTCCCGGTCCCGGGGTCGGAGGCGACCAGGCCCTGTCCACACGCCCGGACGCGCCGCCCCCTTCCCGGAGCTCACAGACCGTGGCGGCCCTCGCCCGCGACCAGCTCGCCCACACGCGCCTCGGACTCGGCCGAGAAGGCGTCGCGGCGGGCGGCGACCGCCCGGCGGGTGTCCTCGTTGACCAGGTCGGCGTTGATCTGGGCCCCGGCGGCGGCGCCCGAGGCCGCCGACGCGCCGACCTGGGCGGTCAGGTCGGTGACGTTGCCCGCGGCCCACACCCCGGGCACCTCGGTGCGGCCGTTCTCGTCGGTGGGGACGTACTCGCCGACCCCCATCGGATGCTCCCGCGCCCGCAGGCCGAGCGTCTCCAGGAAGGAGGCGCGTGCCACCATCCGCGTTCCGACGGCCACCACCTCCCGGTCGACCACCGTGCCGTCCGCGAGCCGCAGCCCCGTGATCCGGCCGTCGGCGGTCTCCAGGGAGGCCACCGGACCCTCCACCACGCGGATGCCGCGGGCGGCCAGCTTCTCGGCGTCCTCCTCGCCCGGTGAGGGCGTGGTGTGGGTGAAGAGCGTGACGTCCTCGCTCCACTGGCGGAACAGCAGCGCCTGGTGCACCGCCATCGGACCGCTGGCCAGCACGCCGATGGCCCGGTCGCGCACCTCCCAGCCGTGGCAGTACGGGCAGTGCACCACGCCCGCGCCCCACTGCTCCCGCACGCCCGCCACATCCGGTAGTTCGTCCACAAGCCCGGTGGTCACCAGGACCCGGCGCGCGTGTACGCCGCGGCCGTCGGCCAGTTCCACCCGGAACCCGCCGCCGTCGCGGGTCACAGCCGTGACCTCCCCTGTGTTCACGTGGCCGCCGTAGCCGCGCACCTCCGCCCGGCCCCGCTCCAGCAGTTCGGCCGGGGACATGCCCTCCCGGGCCAGCAGCCCGTGCACGCCCGACGCGGGCGCGTTGCGCGGGGCGCCCGAGTCGAGCACCGCCACCGAGCGCCGCGCCCGGGCCAGCATGAGGGCGCCGTTCAGTCCGGCGGCGCCACCGCCGACCACCACCGCGTCGTAGCCGTTCTCCAACTGATCGTTCACCGCGATCACCTCCATGCCCCCACCATGCGACCCCCTCGCCGGTTCGCGCAATCTTTGTTGCCGTTATGGCAAAATGGCGGCATGGAACACGACCTCGACCAGGCGCTCGACGCGGTCGGACCCCGGCTGCGCGCACTGCGCAAGCAGAAGGAGACCACGCTGACCGACCTGTCGGCGGCGACCGGCATCTCGGTGAGCACGCTGTCCCGGCTGGAGTCGGGTTCTCGCCGACCCACCCTCGAACTGCTGTTTCCGCTGGCCAGGGCGTACGGGGTCACCCTCGACGAACTCGTGGACGCGCCGCCCACCGGCGACCCGCGCATCCACCTGCGTCCGGTCAACCGCCACGGCATGACCATGCTGCCCCTGACCCGCCGCCCCGGCGGCATCCAGGCGTACAAGCTGGTGATCCCGGGCCGCGACCGGCCGAGCCGGCCCGACCCGCAGACCCACGAGGGCTACGAGTGGCTCTACGTCCTCAACGGTCGGCTGCGGGTCGTGCTGGGCGAGCACGACCTGGTGCTCGCCCCGGGGGAGGCGGCCGAGTTCGACACCCGCGTGCCGCACTGGTTCGGCTCCGCCGACACCGAGGCGGTCGAGTTCCTCAGCCTGTTCGGCAGACAGGGGGAGCGCGCGCACCTGCGCGCCCGCCCCAAGACGGAGAACGCGTCCGGCGACGCCGACGCGTGACCGGGAGGGCGCGCCGACCCGCGCCCACCAGGGGCGGTCCTGCTCCCAGAGGCGCGGTGGACCGCTGACAGCGCCCTCGGGGGCAGGGCCACCGCTGCGGAACTCCCGTGCGTCACATCGTCCACGCTTTCGGGCAGGGGGTCGGCGCTCGGGAGCCGGGGACCGCCTGTTCGGCGGTGGGGCGGTCGGAGGCGCACACGCTCCGGCACAAGGAGTTCCGAGCCCGTGTCCGGATGGAATCCGGCTCGGGGCGCGAGAACTCAGGAGCCGGGGACCGCTTCTTCAGCGGCGGGGCGCCCGGAGGCGCACACGCTCCGGCACGCGGCGACGACCTCCTCCACGCCGATCGCGTCCAGTCCCGGGTCCAGTTCGGCGGCGTGCGGATCGCCCAGGCGGCCCGCCCACAGGCACACGTGGACGTCCCGGTCCACCCGCGGGCCCCACAGCCGCGGGGAGACCGGCCCGAACAGGCGCACCGACGGCGTGCCGTAGGCCGTGGCCAGGTGGCCGACCCCGGTGTCCCCGCACACCACCAGCCGAGCCTCGCCGACCAGCCGCGCCAGCAGGTCCAGGGAGGTGCGCCCGGCCAGCACCGCCCGACCGCCGAGCCCGGCGGCCTCGGCCACCCGCTCGGCCAGCGCGGTCTCGTTCGGCGAGCCGGTCACCAGCACCCGCAGCCCCGAGGCCGCCAGGGCCCCCGCCACGCGCGCGAAACGCTCCGGGGGCCAGCGCCGCGACCCGGAGGCGGCCCCCGGGTGGACGATCGCGGTGTCCCCCTCGACCACCGCGCCCCGCCCCCGCGACGGGTCCGGCCACCGCAGGTCGTCCGGGTCGGCCGCCACACCGTGCGCGAGCAGCAGGCGGCACCAGATCTCGGCGTCGTGGACCCCCTCGGGCCACTCCGGGCCCGGCCACTGCGGGGCGGACGGGTGGCCGTGCGTCCACAGCCGCTCCGGCGTCAGCGCCGCCAGGGCCGCGGTGCTCTGCGGCCCCCGGCCGTGCAGGTTGACCGCCAGGTCCGGAGAGCGCGTGTCGGGCGCGCGCAGCGGCTCGGTCGGCAGGACCTCCCAGTCCAGCCCGGCCAGCGCGACCAGGTGCCGGTACCAGGAGGGGCCCGCCAGGGTGCGCCGCCAGGACGGCAGCGCCCGCTCCAGCGCGCGCAGCGCGGGAACGGCCGTGGCGAAGTCACCCAGCCCCAGCGCCCGCAGCGCCAGCAGGGTCGGCCGCCCTCCCGTGCCGGGGACCCGGCCCCCGTCCGGGCCCCCGTGGCCGAGGCCCGGGTTCTCTCCCACCGGTTCCACCGGATACCTCAGCGGTTGGGGTCGGCGGCGCTGACGTCGGCCAGCGCCGAGTCCTCGTCCACGGCCCGCGCCAGGTCGCCCATGGACACCACGCCCACGACGCGGTCGCCGTCCACGACGGGAAGGCGGCGCACCGCGCTGGTGCGCATGACGTGCACCGCGTCGGCGATCCCGCTCTGCGGCGGCACGGTGGCCACCTCCGAGCTGCACACGTCGCCGACGCTGTGCTCGCTCGGGTCGCCGCCCTCGGCCACGCAGCGCACCACGATGTCGCGGTCGGTCAGGATGCCCATGATCTGCCTGTCCCGGGTCACGACGACGTCGCCCACGTCGGCGTCGCGCATGATCTCCGCGGCCTCACGCAGGGACGTGTCCGGCGAGACCGTGCGGACCGGGCTGCTCATCACCTGGTCGATGGTTCGCACCACCATGGTCCTGCTCCTTTCGTGCCGGTCGTGCCTCTTCCGTTCTCACCGGTCCCATAGCCCGCAACCGTGGGGGCAAACATGACGGCTCCCCCGCCGCCGCGGGGCGGACCGCGGGTGCGCGGGCGGCGGGCACGGAGCGGTTTCCACGAGCGCGTCGGTGCTGGTGAGCGGGTTCCGGTTCGCCTGTGGCCGATGTTTAGGCGTCGCTGCTGCTGGTAGTCGAGTGGGTGCGCTCGGCGTCTGAGTCGCAGACCGGGCCTGAGGAGGGAGCGGTTACATGCGTGTCCTCGGTGTCAACGCCGTCTTCCACGACCCGGCGGCGGCGATCGTCGTCGACGGCCGTACGGTCGCGGCGGCGGAGGAGGAACGGTTCTCGCGGCGCAAGCACGGCAAGGCCGCGGTCCCCTTCTCCACGTGGGAGCTTCCGGAGCAGGCGATGCGCTGGTGCCTGGAGCGCGCGGGGCTGCGCCCCGACGACCTGGACGCGGTCACCTACTCCTACGACCCCGCGCTGGCCGACCCCGACGGGCCCGGACAGGACCGCGGCTGGGAACGCCTGCGCCTGTTCTACGTCGAGCGCGCGCCGCACTTCCTGGCCACCGCGCTGCCGGGCCTGGACCCGGCCAAGGTCACCTACGTCCCCCACCACGTCGCGCACGCGGCCTCCGCCGGACTCGCCGCCCCGCCCGAGGCCGGAGGCGGCGAGTGCGCGGTGTTCGTGGCCGACGGCCGCGGCGAGAGCACCTCGCACATGGCGGGCGTCTACACCGGCGGGAAGCTGGACGTGCTGGTCCGCCAGCCGCTGCCCGAGTCCCTGGGGCTGGTCTACGAGGAGCTGACCGAACACGTGGGCTTCCACCGCTCCAGCGACGAGTACAAGGTGATGGCCCTGGCCTCCTACGGCGAGCCCACCATGCTCGACGCGGTCCGCAAGTGCGTGCGCTACGAGGGCGACGGCCTGGTCCGCGCCTCGGGCCTGGACTGGAACTCCCTCACCGACCCGTGCGAGCCGGGGCAGGAGCCCTCCAAGGAGCACGCGAACCTGGCCGCCAGCGTGCAGGCCGCCATGGAGGAGACCCTCCTGGCCGTCGTCGGCTGGCTGCACGAGCGGACCGGCCGCCCGCACCTGACGATGGCGGGCGGGGTCGCGCTCAACTGCGTCGCCAACAGCCGCATCGTCCGAGAGGGGCCCTTCGCGAGCGTCTGGGTGCAGCCCGCCTCCGGAGACGCGGGCACCGCGCTCGGCGGCGCCCTGCACGCGGCCTCGCTCGTGGAGGACGTGGCGCCCATGCCCGGGGCCGCCCTGGGCCGCTCCTGGGACGAGGACGAGCTGCACGCGATCCTGCGCGAGGCCGACGTCGCCTTCGAGCGCCCCGACGACCTGGCCGACACCGTGGCCGAGGCCCTGGAGCGGGACGCGCTGGTGGCCTGGTTCCAGGGCGCCGCGGAGTACGGGCCCCGAGCGCTGGGACACCGGTCCCTGCTCGCCAACCCGTCCAACCCCGACAACCTCGAACGGCTCAACCGGGTCAAGGGGCGCGAGCAGTTCCGCCCCGTCGCGCCGATGGTGGCCGAGCACAGGGCGTCGGAGATCTTCTCGGGCGGGCCCCTGCCCAGCCCCTACATGCTCTTCGTCCACGAGGTGCACCCCGACTGGCGCGACCGCCTGCCCGCCGTGGTGCACGTGGACGGCACGGCCCGCGTCCAGACCGTGGCCGAGCGGGACGACCCGCTCACCGCGCGCCTGCTGGACCGCTTCGAACGGCGCAGCGGCCTGCCGGTCCTGGTCAACACCAGCCTCAACACCGCCGGGCGGCCCATGGTCGACTCCCCGCGCGACGCCCTGGAGTGCTTCGGGTCCGCGCCCGTGGACCTGCTGGCCATCGGCCCGTTCGTCGTGCGCCGCCGCGCGGGCGAGGGGGCGCACCGGTGAGCGCTCCCCGCTACTCCGTGGTCGTGCCCACCGTGGGGCGCGACACCCTGCCCCGCGTTCTGGAACCGCTTCTGGACGCACCGCCGCGGGAGGCGCCCGAGGAGGTCGTCGTCGTGGACGACCGGCCGCCGGACGACACCGCGCCGCTGCCCGGGACCGACCACGCCCGGGTGCGCGTCCTGCGCACCGGGGGAGGCGGCCCCGCCGCCGCCCGCCAGGCCGGGTGGCACGCCTGCGCCACCGAGTGGATCGCCTTCCTGGACGACGACGTGGCCCCGCCCGCGGACTGGCCGCGGCGCCTTCGCGCCGACCTGGCCGACCTGCCCGCCGAGGTGGGCGCCAGCCAGGGCCGCATCACCGTGCCCCGCCCGCGCGGGCACCGGCCCACGGACGCCGAACGGGCCACCCTGGCCCTGGAGGGCGCACGCTGGATCACCGCCGACATGGCCTACCGCAGGAGCGCCCTGGAGGCGGTCGGCGGCTTCGACGCCCGCTTCCCGCGCGCCTACCGCGAGGACACCGACCTGGCCCTGCGGGTCGTGGGCGCCGGGTTCGTCCTCGTGCCCGGCGAACGCGAGTGCGTGCACCCGCTGCGCGGCGGCGGGCGCTGGGCGAGCCTGGCCGCCCAGCGCGGCAACGCCGACAACGCGCTGATGGACCGCCTGCACGGGCGCGGCTGGCGCAACCGGGTCGGGGAGGGCCCCGGCGGGCTGCGCGGGCACGTCCTCACCACGGCCGCCCTGCTGGGCGCCGCTGGGGCGGCCCTGACCGGGCGCCGCGCCGCGGCCGCCGCGTGCGCCGCGCTGTGGACCGCGCGCACCGCCGCGTTCGCCCGGCGCCGGATCCGAGGCGGACCCGCCACCCGCGACGAGGTCACCGACATGCTGGTGACCAGCGCGCTCATCCCGCCCCTGGCCTGCTGGCAGCGGCTGCGCGGCGAGATCCGCCACGCCGGGGCGCGGCCCGCCCCGGGGGTGGCGGCCGTGCTGTTCGACAGGGACGGCACCCTGGTCGAGGACGTCCCCTACAACGGCGACCCCGACAAGGTGCGCCCCACGCCCTCGGCCGAACGGGCGCTCGCCCTGGCCCGCGGCGCCGGACTCGCCGTCGGGGTGGTCAGCAACCAGTCGGGCATCGCCCGCGGACTGATCACCCGCGACCAGGTGGACGCGGTCAACCGGCGCGTGGAGGAACTGCTGGGCCCCTTCGACGTGTGGCGCGTGTGCCCGCACGGCGAGGAGGACGGCTGCGGATGCCGCAAGCCCGCGCCCGGCATGGTCCGCTCCGCCGCGGCCGAACTGGGCCTGCCGCCCTCCCGCTGCGCACTGGTCGGCGACATCGGCGCCGACGTGGACGCCGCGCGGGCCGCGGGCGCGCGCGGGGTGCTCGTGCCCACCGCCGCCACCCTGGACGCCGAGTGCCGTTCCGCGCCCGAGACCGCGCCCGACCTGGAGGCCGCCGTCCTGCGCCTGCTCGGAAGGGACGCTTCGTGAGCGGGGGAACCGTGATCGTGGCGCGCCTGGACAGCATGGGGGACGTCCTGCTGTCCGGACCGGCCGTGCGCGCCGTCGCCCACGGAGCCGACCGGGTCGTC
>NZ_QPFC01001275.1:0-3023 GCF_003427465.1 Nocardiopsis sp. TNDT3
CGGGTGGATACGATGACCAGCAACACGGTGCGGCGGTGTCCGATCCCGCCGCGCGATGAGCCCGCACCCGGGCCACCGCCGTGCCGGCCCACTTTCACGAGGGAGCAGTAACTGGTGAGCGTGCTCGACGAGATCCTCGACGGAGTACGCGCTGACCTGGCGCAGCGGCAGGAGGACCTGCCCCTTGACCGCCTCAAGGCCCAGGCCGGGTCGGTGCCCACCCCGAAGGACGCCGAAGCCGCCCTGCGCCGCCCGGGCGTGCACGTCATCGCCGAGGTCAAGCGGGCCAGCCCCTCCAAGGGCCCCCTCGCGGCCATCACCGACCCCGCGGCCCTGGCCCGCGACTACGAGGCCGGCGGCGCCGCCCTGATCAGCGTCCTCACCGAGCAGCGCCGCTTCAAGGGCAGCCTCGCCGACCTCCAGGCCGTCCACAAGGCGGTCGACACCCCGCTGCTGCGCAAGGACTTCGTGGTCAGCTCCTACCAGCTGTGGGAGGCCCGCGTCTTCGGCGCCTCCGCCGTGCTGCTCATCGTCGCGGCCCTGCCCCAGGAGGCCCTGGTCTCCCTGGTGGAGCGGGCCCGCTCGCTCGGCCTCATGCCGCTGGTGGAGGTCCACGACGAGGAGGAGGTCGCGCGCGCACTCGACGCCGGGGCCACCGTCGTCGGCGTCAACGCCCGCAACCTCAAGACCCTGGAGGTGGACCGGGACACCTTCTCCCGGCTCGCCCCCCTCATCCCCTCCGACGTCGTCAAGATCGCCGAGTCCGGTGTCCGCGGCCCGCACGACCTGCTGGCCTACGCCGGAGCCGGAGCCGGGGCCGTCCTCGTCGGCGAGAGCCTCGTCCGCGGCCGCAACCCGCGCGAGGCCGTCGCCGACCTGGTCACCGCCGGGGCCCACCCCGCCCTGCGGGACCGGAACTAGGGGCACAGACCGTGAGAGGGTTGACGCAGGCACCGGCGGACGCGGCGGCGACGCGCCCCGTCCGCAGATGGCGATGGCTCTAGGGAACCCGCGCCAGTGAGCCGCGGGTTCCCGCCGCCGCGTTGACCCACAGTCAGAACGCGCCGCCGGAGCCGGGCGGCGCACAGCCGGTCGGCGCGCGGACCCCGCGGCGCGAGGCCGGGGGAGCCCCGCGCTCGGCCCTTCCCAGGAGAGCGTGCAATGAGCCACGACCAACCCCTGCCCGACCAGCTCGGGCACTACGGCCGCTTCGGCGGCCGCTTCGCGCCCGAAGCCCTCGTCGCCGCCCTCGACGAGGTGGCCGCGGAGTGGGAGAAGGCCAAGCAGGACCCCCAGTACCAGGCCGAACTCGCCGAACTGCTCAAGGACTACACCGGGCGCCCCAGCGCCCTGAGCGAGGCCCGCAACTTCTCCGAGCACTGCGGCGGCGCGCGGATCCTGCTCAAGCGCGAGGACCTCAACCACACCGGATCCCACAAGATCAACAACGTCCTCGGCCAGGCCCTGCTCACCAGGCGCATGGGCAAGACCCGCGTCATCGCCGAGACCGGAGCCGGACAGCACGGCGTGGCCACCGCCACAGCCTGCGCCCTGCTCGGCCTGGAGTGCGTGATCTACATGGGCGAGGAGGACACCCGCCGCCAGGCGCTCAACGTCGCCCGCATGCGCATGCTCGGCGCCGAGGTCGTCCCCGTCACCATCGGCAGCCGCACCCTCAAGGACGCCATCAACGAGGCCTTCCGCGACTGGGTGGCCAACGTCGACCGCACCCACTACCTGTTCGGCACCGTCGCCGGACCGCACCCCTTCCCCAAGCTCGTGCGCGACCTGCACTTCGTCGTCGGCCAGGAGGCCCGCGAACAGGTCCTGGAGCGCGTCGGCAGGCTCCCCGACGCGGTCGCCGCGTGCGTGGGCGGCGGCTCCAACGCCATGGCCGTCTTCGCGGCCTTCATCCCTGACGAGGAGGTCGCCCTGTACGGCTTCGAGGCCGGTGGGGAGGGGGCGCGGACCACCCGCACCGCCGCCTCCATCACGGCGGGCAGCCCCGGCGTCTTCCACGGGGCGCGCACCTTCGTGCTCCAGGACGAGTACGGCCAGACCCTGCCCAGCCACTCCATCTCCGCCGGACTCGACTACCCGGCGGTGGGCCCCGAGCACGCCTACCTCGCCGACACCGGCCGCGCCACCTACGAGCCGGTCACCGACGCCGAGGCGATGGAGGCCTTCCGGCTGCTGTGCCGCACCGAGGGCATCATCCCCGCCATCGAGAGCGCGCACGCCCTGGCCGGCGCCCGCAAGCTCGGCGAGCGCCTCGGCCCGGACGCCGTCATCCTGGTGAACCTCTCCGGGCGCGGCGACAAGGACGTTGACACCGCGGCCGCCTACTTCGGCCTCGTCGACCCGGAGGGACAGGCGTGAGCGCCACCGCACTGCAGACCAAGCTCGCCGAGGCCCGCGAGGCCGGACGCGCCGCCCTGATCGGCTACCTGCCCGCCGGGTTCCCCGACGTGGAGTCCTCCGTCCGGGTCATCCAGGCCATGGTCGAGGGGGGCTGCGACGTCATCGAGGTCGGCCTGCCCTACTCCGACCCCATGATGGACGGCCCCACCATCCAGCGGGCCGCCGACCGAGCCCTGGCCGCGGGCACCACCACCGACGACGTGTTCCGCGTGGTGGAGGCCACCGCCGCCACCGGCGCCGCCGCCGTGGTGATGTCCTACTGGAACCCCATCGAGCGCTACGGCGTCGAGCGCTTCGCCGCGAACCTGGCCAAGGCGGGCGGGGCCGGGGTGATCACCCCCGACCTCATCCCCGAGGAATCCGAGGAGTGGGTGGCCGCCTCCGACTCCTGCGGCCTGGACCGGGTGTTCCTGGTCGCGCCCTCCTCCACCGACCGGCGCCTGGCCCTGACCACGCGCGAGTGCACCGGCTTCGTGTACGCCGCCTCGCTCATGGGCGTCACCGGCACCCGCACCCAGGTCGCCGACACCGCCGCCGCGCTGGTGCGGCGCACCCGCGAGGCGACCCGCGACTCCGGCCTGCCCGTCTGCGTGGGCCTGGGC
>NZ_QPFC01001276.1:0-1264 GCF_003427465.1 Nocardiopsis sp. TNDT3
CTCCTGCGGGGGGAACTCCACGGGGAGCCGGACGGGGGACCAGGACAGGGCCGACAGCCGCCAGCGCAGCTGGTCGGGCGGGACGGCCAGGCGCAGTCCGGGCAGGCGGGTGAGCAGGACGCGCACCGCGACGCCGACGACGGTGGTCGCCTCCTCGATGGCGGGGCACCGGTGCGGCCCCGCGCCCCAGGCCACGTGCGCCCGGTTGGCGGTCTCCTCCATCCGCTCGGCGTTCTCCCGGGCGAAGAAGTGGTTCGCCGCGGCGAAGGCCATCAGCACGGGGGACCCGGCCCCGATCACCCGGCCGTCGTCCAGGGGCACGTCCACACGCGGGTAGAGGACGGGGAAGTTGGTGATCGGCGGGTCCCGCCACAGCACGCGGTCGAGGGTCTCGGCCAGGGAGGCGTCGGAGGGCGGGGGCGCGCCGGGCCCGGAGGGTCCGGTCAGGCAGGCGCGCAGGACCGCGTCGATCAGGTGCGCGGTCGGCTCGTTGGCGGCGGCGACCAGCAGGAGCTGCATGACCGCCTCCTCGTCGCTGAGGGCGGCGCGGTGCCGGATCATCCGCGTGGTGAGGTCGTCGGCGGGTTCGCGGCGCCTGGCCGCCACCGCCTCCGACAGCACCCGCTCGGCCTCCGCCCCGGACCTCTGCGCGTCCACGCCGAGCCACAGGTCGCGCACGGCGGCGGCCAAGCGCGTGCCCTGCTCCTCGTCGAGGCCGAGGAGGTCGTTCATGACCAGCGGCGGCAGCACGCGCGCGTACTCGCCGAGGAGTTCGGCCCGCCCCCGCGCGCGGAACTGGTCGATGAGCCGGTCGGCGTAGCGGCTGGTGGTCCGGCGCAGGCGTTCGGCGCCGACGCCGCCGAGGACGTCGGTGAGGACCCCGCGGTAGCGCTCGTGCTCCGCGCCGTCCACGTACAGGGCGCTGGCGCGGGGGGCCAGCATCGGTGTCAGCGCGGAGCCCGGGCCGACCCGCCCCTCGCTGAGGTCGCGCCACAACCTGGAGTCGTGGCTGAACGCGGTGGTGTCCCGGGACCAGGAGATGAGGGTGGCGTAGTCGGTGACCAGCCATCCGTGCACGCCGGGTTCGATCTCGACCGGGACCACGGGCCCGTGGTCGGCGCGCATCCCGGCGTACACGGAGTAGGGGTCGGGGTGCGGCTCGTTGCGGTGCAGCGCGGCTCGGGGACATCCAGAGGACACGGGTACCTCGGTTGGGGGGATCGGGTACGGGCTGGTCCGCGCCCCCCACGCGGGAGGTCGGGGG
>NZ_QPFC01000146.1:0-3696 GCF_003427465.1 Nocardiopsis sp. TNDT3
CCTGACCGCCGTGCTGCGCGCCCTCGACCCCGCCTCCCCACGCCACGCCGCCCTGCGCGGCAGGCTGCGCTGGCTCGGCGGCTGACCCGCCCGCAACGTGGTCGCAACGTGGTGGTGACTAGCGTCACCCTCCCGACCTCCCCGGAAGCGGCTGCCGGCCCCACGGCCGGAGCCCGGTGAACTAAGGAGACCTCCATGGCGATCTACGCACCCCCGGGCCAGCCCGGAAGCGTCGTCGAGTACGCCGCCCGCTACGACAACTGGATCGGGGGCGAGTGGGTCAGGCCGGTCCGGGGCCGCTACTTCGAGAACCCCAGCCCCGTCAACGGCCGCGTCTTCACCGAGGTCGCCCGCAGCGGCGCGGAGGACGTGGAACTGGCCCTGGACGCGGCCCACGGCGCCGCCCCCGCGTGGGGCCGCACCTCCGCCGCCGAGCGGGCCCTGGTCCTCAACCGGATCGCCGACCGCGTCGAGGAGAACCTGGAGAGGCTCGCCGTCGCCGAGTCCTGGGAGAACGGCAAGCCCGTCCGCGAGTGCCTGGCCGCCGACCTGCCGCTGGCCGTGGACCACTTCCGCTACTTCGCCGGGGCGATCCGCGCGCAGGAGGGGCACACCTCCCAGATCGACGGCGACACCGTCGCCTACCACTTCCAGGAGCCCCTGGGCGTGGTCGGCCAGATCATCCCGTGGAACTTCCCGCTGCTCATGGCCACCTGGAAGCTCGCGCCCGCGCTGGCCGCCGGGAACGCGGTCGTGCTCAAGCCCGCCGAGCAGACCCCCGCGTCGATCCTGCTGCTCATGGAGCTGGTCGCCGACCTGCTGCCGCCCGGCGTGGTCAACGTCGTCAACGGCTTCGGCGCGGAGGCGGGCAAACCGCTGGCCAGCAGCCCCCGCGTCAGCAAGGTCGCCTTCACCGGCGAGACCACCACCGGCCGCCTCATCATGCAGTACGCGTCGGAGAACCTCATCCCGGTCACCCTGGAGCTGGGCGGCAAGAGCCCGAACATCTTCTTCGCCGACGTGGCCGCGGCCGACGACGCCTTCTACGACAAGGCCCTGGAGGGCTTCACCCTCTTCGCCCTCAACCAGGGCGAGGTGTGCACCTGCCCCTCGCGGGCCCTGGTGCAGGACGCCGTCTACGACCGCTTCATGGGCGACGCCCTGGCCCGCGTCGGCCGGATCCGGCAGGGGAACCCGCTGGACACCGACACCATGGTCGGCGCCCAGGCCAGCAACGACCAGCTGGAGAAGATCCTGTCCTACATCGACATCGGCCGCCGGGAGGGGGCCGCGGTGCTCGCCGGAGGGGAGCGGGTCGATCCCGGCGGCGACCTGTCCGGCGGCTACTACGTCGCGCCGACCGTTTTCGAGGGCCACAACGGCATGCGGATCTTCCAGGAGGAGATCTTCGGCCCGGTGGTGTCGGTGGCCCGCTTCGACGACTACGACGACGCCCTCAAGACCGCCAACGACACCCTCTACGGGCTGGGGGCGGGGGTGTGGTCGCGCGACGGCAACACCGCCTACCGCGCGGGCCGCGACATCCAGGCGGGCCGCGTGTGGGTGAACAACTACCACTCCTACCCGGCGCACGCGGCCTTCGGCGGGTACAAGCAGTCCGGCATCGGCCGCGAGAACCACAAGATGATGCTCGACCACTACCAGCAGACCAAGAACCTGCTGGTCAGCTACTCCGACAAGGCGATGGGGCTGTTCTGATGGATCCCCGCGCCGACGGCGCGGCCGTGGAGAGGGTGGCCGTCACCGACGCGGCGGCCGCCCTGCTCCGCGAGCTGCGCGCCGAACACGGGCCGCTCATGTTCCACCAGTCCGGCGGGTGCTGCGACGGCAGCTCGCCGATGTGCTATCCGGCGGGGGAGTTCCGCACCGGGGCCTCGGACGTGCGCCTGGGCGACCTGGAGGTGGGCGCGCCCGAACCGGTGCCGGTGTGGATGTCGCGGGCGCAGTTCGAGCTGTGGAGCCACACCCACCTGACCATCGACGTCGTCCGGGGCAGGGGCGCGGGCTTCTCCCTGGAGGCGCCGACGGGCAACCGGTTCCTCATCCGCTCCCGGCTGATGACCGACGACGAGGCCGAACGCCTCTGAGCCCGCGCGGACCCGGCGGGGCGGAGAACGCGGTGGGGCCGCCCTGACGGAGCCGGACGGGGCGGCCTCCCGGGGGAGCGCGGGGGGAGCGGCCCTCCGGTCCGCGCCGCCCCGTCCCCCGTCAGGCGTTCCCGGGGTCCGGACGCCCGTCGGTCCGCGCGCCGGCTTCGGAGGCGCGGAGTTCCTCGTTGATCCGCTGCGCCTCCTCCAGCTGGTCCTCCAGGATGATGATCCTGCACGCGGCCTCGATCGGAGTGCCCTCGTCCACGAGTTCGCGGGCGCGGGAGGCGATCCTGAGCTGGTAACGGGAGTAGCGGCGGTGCCCGCCCGCCGAGCGCAGGGGCTCGATCAGCCGGGCCTCACCCAGGGCGCGCAGGAAGGCCGGTGTGGCACCGATCATCTCCGCCGCGCGGCCCATGGTGTAGGCGGGGTAGTCGTCATCGTCGAACCGGTCTTCGGTTTCGGGACGGGACAAGCGTTTCTCTTTCTCTCCTCATCGCACGCCGAGGGCCCCAGCGCCGAACAGCGCTGGGGCCCGAGAGTTCAACACCATCTACCGGCTGCTGCCGGTCTTCCGCTTCCCGAGGTCGAACTGGGACGGGAGCGCGGGGATCGCGGTTGTGTGACCGTGGACCACCTTCTTCCGAACCGGGGCCTGCGGTACCCGAGTGGGACATCCCCACACCCGGGCGATCCTCGATGGCATCTACTCCTCTCGATCTCACTGCGTACACTTCACACCTGCCGCGGCGCCCCCCGTACGGGCGGGGCGCCGGTCCTGCGGTACTGCCTTACCTCTGTACTGCGTGTCGCTGTCCTACCGGCTCCCGGCGTCTTGAGGCACGTGCACACCGGTCGAGCCGACCTGCTCTGTCACTGCGCGGTCCTCCCCGTGCGGGCGAAGAACCGGTCCTGCGGTACTGCCCTACCTCTGTACTGCGGTCCTACCGGCTCCCGACGCCGTACGCAAACCTCTGCGTCGGTCGAGCCCTACCGCGTTCTCCCTGTTGCCGCGGCGTCCCCCGTGCGGGCGGGACGCCGGCCCTGCTCCCCACCGGCGCATCCGGTGGTCCACCTCGTGGATCTCTGTGGCTACGACAGGAAATGTATCAGCGCTTCCGGCGGATGTCTACTCTGGCCGATGTAGATTTCGGTGAGTCCCGCGAGGAGGTTTTCCGGAAGCGCCGCCTCAGCCCGCCTCGGCGTACACCGGGGCCTCCAGGGACGCCCT
This sequence comes from Nocardiopsis sp. TNDT3, assembly GCF_003427465.1. Classification (NCBI taxonomy): domain Bacteria; kingdom Bacillati; phylum Actinomycetota; class Actinomycetes; order Streptosporangiales; family Nocardiopsidaceae; genus Nocardiopsis; species Nocardiopsis sp. TNDT3. The sequence goes on from NZ_QPFC01000146.1 coordinate 3,340, forward strand.
CAGCTGCTCGGCGAGCGGTTCGTCGAGGCTGTGCGGCAGGCCCCCGTGGCGAGGGTCCCGGCACGCCCGCCGGAAGGAGTCGGGGTCGCCGGTCAGCTCCGCGGTGGCGTTCCTGAGGTCCTCCAGCGCCTGGCGGAGGCGGTCGGGAGTGCTCCCCCACGCGGTCTCGTAGGCCCGGAGGGCGCGGAAGAAGCGGACGCACGCGAAATGGGTCGTCTCCCGGTGGTCGTGGCGCTGGATGTGCTCGGCCACGGCGCGGGTCCTGCGGAGTGTGGAAGGCATCGGATCACTGCTTCCTGAGGGGAGGGACACGGACACTGCTCAGGGGCGGGCGGCCCGGCCGGAGCCGGGCCGTCG
>NZ_QPFC01001277.1:0-3291 GCF_003427465.1 Nocardiopsis sp. TNDT3
ATGGAGGCGCGCTACCAACTGCGCCATAGCCCCTCAAGGGAGTCGATCGGACCTGTGGGGTCCTGCCGACTCCCTGAACCATAGCGGAATCCGGCCCGAACGTCGAAACGGTTCAGGCGTCGTCGCTGAGCACGACCGGCTCGGGGAGGCTGGCCGCGTTGTGCTCCATCAGCCGCCACTGCCCCCGGCGTTCCTGGAGCACCGACCAGCAGCAGTTGCTGATGGGTCCCAGGATCTCGCGCTGTTCGTCGGGGATCCCCAGCAGCCGGGCGATCCCCACTCTGAGGGCGGCGCCGTGGCTGACCACGACGAGCAGCCCCCCGGTCGGGGTCTTGCCCAGTCCGCGTTCGACGGCGGCGCGCATCCGGTCGCCGACCTCGGCGATGAGTTCGCCGTCGGGGATGTCCATCCGGGCGTGCTCGACCGGCCAGCGCGCGGAGAGTTCCGCCCCGGTCATCCCCTCCCATGAGCCGCCGAAGCGCTCGCGCAGCCCCTCGTCGAACTCCACGGGCACCCCGGAGGCCCGGGAGAGGTATCCGGCGGTGTCGGCGGCCCTGGTCAGGTCGGAGGCGACGATGACGTCGGGGTTCAACGAGGCGAGCAGCTCCCCCGCCCGCCTGGCCTGGGCGTGGCCGACCGGATCGAGTGCGATGTCGGTCTGCCCCTGGAAGCGGTTCTCCACGTTCCAGGACGTGCGTCCGTGCCGCCAGAACAGCACACGAGGGGTGTCGCTCACGTGGTGTGCCTCTCCACTCGCAGTGGGGTCGGGGTCAGAACTCGTCCAGCGGCGTGCGCTGGGCGCCGCGCGCGCCCTCGGGGAGGTCGATCTCGGGGCAGTCCTTCCACAGCCGTTCGAGGCCGTAGTAGCCGCGCTCCTCCTCGTGCTGGATGTGCACGACGATGTCGGCGTAGTCCAGCAGGACCCAGCGGCCGTCACGCTCGCCCTCGCGCCGGACCGGCTTGGCCCCGGCCTGGAGGCGGAGCTGGTCCTCGACCTCGTCGACGATCGCGCGGACCTGCCGGTCGTTGGGGGCCGAACACAGAACGAAGGCCTCGGTGATGACCAGCTGCTCGCTGACGTCGTAGGCGATGATCTCCTGGGCGAGCTTGTCGGAGGCGGCTTCCGCCGCGACCCTGACCAGCTCCAGTGCCCTGTCGGTGGCTGTCACGTTGTGCTTGCTGCCTTTCAGCTCTCTAGGTAGAGCCCGGTCTTGTTGATGTAGCGGACGATGCCGTCGGGCACCAGGTACCAGATGGGTTCGCCCTTGCGGACGCGTTCCCGGCACTCGGTCGAGGAGATGGCCAGCGCGGGGACCTCCACCAGGGAGACCTTGCCCTCGGGCAGTCCGGTGTCACTGAGGTGGTGACCGGGCCGGTTACAGCCTACGAAATGCGCGAGCTCGAAGAGTTCGTCGACGTTGTGCCAGCTCAGGATGGCGCCCAGCGCGTCCGCCCCGGTGATGAAGTACAGCTCCACGTGGGGGCCGTACTTGGCGCGCATCTCGCGGAGCGTGTCGAGGGTGTAGGTGGGCCCCGAACGGTCGATCTCGACGCGGTCCACCCGGAACTGGGGGTTCTCGGCGGTGGCGATGACCGTCATCAGGTAGCGGTCCTCGGAGGGCGTCACCTTGGCCAGGTCCTTCTGCCAGGGCTGGCCGGTGGGGACGAACACCACCTCGTCGAGCCCGAAGAGGTGCGCGACCTCACTGGCCGCCACGAGGTGGCCGTGGTGGATGGGGTCGAAGGTGCCGCCCATGATGCCGACCTTGGTCGGGCCGGTTCCTCCCCGGGGCGCGGGGGAGTCCCCGTTGCGGGATGCGTCGGAAGCTGCGTGCGCCACTGTGCGCTCCGTTTCGCCGTGGACGTTGCCGTTGCCGGGATCGGCCAACCGAGATTAGCCGACGGAGGGCACCACCGCTGTCCCCTTCCTCCCTTTTCGGTCCTCGCACCGGGACAACGAACGCCGTGTCGGGTTCCTTCCCCCGGGCGCGTCGACGGCGCCCGAAAATCGCGTCATATCTCGAAGCCGGAAACCGTGGCCAAGCGCGATCACGGCGCATAGCATGCCGATATGGCCAACACACCAGACCGCGTCCGCGTCCGGCTCTCCGAGATCTCGCCCCGCGCCTACGAACACCCCGCAGACCGTGGCGCCCTGGTGGCGCTGCGCTCGCTGCGCGGGTTCGACGAGGTGTTCAAACGCCTGTCGGGGCTGTTCAACGAGCGCGCCCTGCGACTGATGTTCCTGTCCAGTGCCGTCCGGGTCGGTCCCACCCAGTTCCCTCACGTGTACGACTACGTGCGCGACGCCGCCTACGTCCTGGACATGGACGAGGTCCCCGAGCTCTACATCCAGATGAACCCGAAGCCGAACGCCATGGCGATCGGCAGCAACCGCCCGTTCATCGTGATGACCACGGGCCTGTTCGACCTGCTGGACGCCGAGGAGCAGCGCTTCGTCATCGGCCACGAGGTCGGCCACATCCTCAGCGGCCACGCCGTCTACCGCACCATGCTGCTGGCCCTGATCCGGCTGGCCACCCGCGTGGCGTGGGTGCCGCTGGGCTTCATCGGCATCCAGGCCATCGTGGCCGCGCTGGAGGAGTGGTACCGCAAGTCCGAGCTGTCCTGCGACCGCGCCGGGATCCTCGCCAGCCAGAACCCCGAGGCGGGCAAGCGCGCCCTGATGAAGCTGGCGGGCGGCTCCAAGCTCGTGGAGATGAACCCCGACGCCTTCCTTGAGCAGGCCCGCGAGTACGAGTCCGGCGGCGACGCCCGCGACAGCCTCATCAAGCTGGTCAGCCTGGTCGGACAGACGCACCCGTTCGCGGTGGTGCGCCTGGCCGAGCTGCACCGGTGGATCGAGGACGGTTCCTACCAGAGCATCGTCAACGGCGACTACCCGCGCCGCTCCACCGACCGCGACGCCCGGGTGGGCGAGGAGGCCCGCAAGGCCGCCGACTCCTACAAGCAGTCCTGGGAGCGCACGGGCGACCCGCTGCTGGGCACCCTGCGCGACGTCGCGGGCAGCGCGGCCAGCGCGGGCGGCAAGATCTTCGACACCGTCGCCGACCGGTGGCGCAACGGCTCCTCCCGCACCAACCAGGGCTCGGGAACCTCTTCCTGACCGGGCTCTCCCCCCGACACCGGAACCGGCACCGGTTCCCGACGCGCGTGGGAAACGGGCGCCCGGCCGCGGGGGGCGGCACCCGCGAAGCCGACGCCGCCCGGGCGGGAGATGGTGCCGGGTTCCCGGCCCGGAGGGGCGGCCCCCGTACGCGGGCCGCCCCT
>NZ_QPFC01001278.1:0-2945 GCF_003427465.1 Nocardiopsis sp. TNDT3
CCCCTCGGCGCGCACCCCGGGGCGTCCGGCGCGGGAGGCGCGCGGCGGTGAGCGCCGCCGCGGCGGGGGCTCCCCGCCCCCGCTCCCGCCCCTGCTGCGCCGCACCTTCCGCAGGGGCGAGCCGCCGGGCCGCATCAAGATCGGCGGGGCCCTGATCACGGCCGTCCTGCTGCTCTTCGCGGGACGCCTGGTGCAGATCCAGGTCGTGGAGGCCGAGCACTACGCCGAGGCGGCCTCCAACACGCGCCTGCAGACCATCGACATCCCCACCCTGCGCGGTCAGATCACCGACGCCGACGGCAACCCCTTCGCGCTGTCGCTGGAGGTGCGCACCGTCTTCGTCGATCCCGAGACGGTCGCCGAGGACGAGCGTGACCAGCTCGTCGAGGAGCTCGTCACCCGCTTCGACCTGGAGGAGGACGAGGTCGCCCAGAAGGTGGACGCCGCGCCCAGCCGCTACGAGGTGGTCGCCCGCGGGGTCCTGCCCGCGGAGTGGGAGGAGCTGGCCGACCTCAACCTGTCCGGCCTGGGCTCGCAGGTCTCCTACGAGCGCGTCTACCCCGAGGAGACCGGCGCCGCCGACCTCGTCGGCTTCGTCGGCGCCGAGGGCCACGGCCTGGAGGGACTGGAGGGCTACCTCAACGACACCCTGGCCGGTGAGGCGGGCAAGCGCCGCGTCGAGGTGGGCGCCGACGGCACCCAGATCCCCATGGCGGGCGGCCTGGTCAGCGAACCCGAGCCGGGCCAGGACGTGCGCCTGACCCTGAACCAGGACATCCAGTGGTACGCGGCCCAGACCCTCGCCGAGCGCGTGGAGGAGCTGGACGCCCAGGGCGGCAGCGTCATCGTGGAGCGGGTCGGCACCGGTGAGATCCTCGCCATGGCCGACTACCCGACCTACTCCCAGAGCGACATCTCCTCCAGCTCCCCCGAGCAGTGGTCCAACGGCGCGGTGGCCACGATCTTCGAGCCGGGCAGCACCAACAAGGTCGTCACCATCGGCGCCGCGCTGGAGGAGGGCGTCACCACCCCGGAGACGGTCTACACCGTGCCCGACAGCATCCGGTACCTGGACACGACGTTCAAGGACTCCAGCCCCCACGAGACCCTGCGCCTGACCACCAACGGCATCATGGCCCAGTCCAGCAACGTGGGCACCATCGAGATCGCCGACCAGGTGGGGCGGGGCGTCCTGCACTCCTACCTGGAGGACTTCGGGCTCGGCCAGCCGACCGGGCTCCAGCTGCCCGGTGAGCAGGCGGGCGTGCTCAAGGACCCGGAGGACTGGTGGGGCACCCAGCTGCCGTCGGTCTCCATCGGCCACGGCCTGTCGGTGACCGCCGCTCAGATGGCGTCGGTGTACGCCACCGTCGCCAACGGCGGTGTGCGGGTGGAGCCCCGGGTGGTCGCCGGGACGGTGAACGCCCAGGGGGAGTTCACTCCGTCCGAGGAGCCCGAACAGCGGCGCGTGTTCAGCGAGGAGACCGCCGATCAGCTCGCGCTGATGCTGGAGGCGGTCACCAGTGACGAGGGCACCGCGCCCCAGGCCCGCATCGACGGGTACCGGGTCGCGGGCAAGACCGGTACCGCCAACCGGCTCGACCCGGAGACGGGCGACTACGACGGCGGCGGGTACACGTCCACCTTCTCCGGGTTCGCGCCCGCCGACGACCCGGAGGTCGTGGTCCAGGTGGTGCTGCACGACCCGCAGCAGGACTACTACGGCGGCGAGGCCGCGGGGCCGGTGTTCAACGACGTCATGTCCTTCGCGCTCAAGACGCTGAAGGTCCCGCCGTCGGGGACCGAGGCGCCCGCCATCCGGCTGTCGGAGGACCAGGGCGGCGGCTAGGAGGGCAGCCGCGGGCGTCCCCGTCAGGGCGCGGCGCGGTCCAGGTGGGCGCGCACGGAGCGCACGTGCTCGGGGCCGGTGCGGCAGCACCCGCCCACGAGCACCGCTCCGGCCTCGTACCAGCCCACGGCGGCGCGGCCGAACTCCTCGGGCTCGGCCGTGCCGGTCCACCGCCCCCGCGCCGCGTCCCACTCCTCCCCCGAGTTGGGGTAGGCCACCGCGGGCAGGCCGCACGCGGCGACCGCGCGCACCAGCGCGGGGACGTGCCGGGGCGCGGTGCAGTTGACGCCCACCGCCACCAGCCGCCCGTCGGCGTGCAGAGGGGCGAGTCCGGCGGCCGCCTCGCGCAGGGGCGTGCCGTCGCTGACGCGCTCACCGTCCCGGCAGGAGAAGCTGATCCACGCGCGGGCGCCGGGGGTCTCGGCGAGCAGCCGGGCCAGCGCCCGGGCCTCGGCCGCCGAGGGCACGGTCTCGCAGGCGAGCAGGTCCGCCCCGGAGTCGGCGAGCACCCGCCAGCGCTCCCGGTGCCAGGCGTACAGGCCCTCCTCGTCCAGGTCGTAGTCGCCGGTGTACTCCGAGCCGTCCGCCCGGGCCGCGCCGTAGGGGCCCACCCCGGCGGCCACCAGCCCGGAACCGAACGCGTCGCGCTCGGCCCGCGCCAGCTCCACCGAGCGGGCGATCAGCGCCAGGGCCTCGGACTCCGTGGCGCCCCGCGCGGTCAGTGCCGGAACGCTCGCCTGGTACCCGGCGGCGATGGCCACGTCCGCGCCCGCCTCGAAGTAGTCCCGGTGCACCCGGCGGACGAGATCGGGCTCCTCGGCCAGCAGCCGCGCCGACCAGAGCCCGCCGCCCAGGTCGCGGCCGTAGGCCTCCAGACGGGTCGCCAGCCCGCCGTCGAGCACCAGCGGGCGCCGTGACGGGGCGGTTCCGGCCATGCGCCACCTCCGCGTTCGGGCCGAGTCGAGGACGCCTCCAGCCTAGGCGTGAACACCCGGTCGGGGCCGCCGGCCCGCCGCCGCACCGTACCTCCGGGCCGCCGGGCCGCGGCCGCCCCTCCCCGCGGCCGTGGGCTCCGGGGCCCGCCCGCCGGGGGCGC
>NZ_QPFC01001279.1:0-2920 GCF_003427465.1 Nocardiopsis sp. TNDT3
GTTCCGCGCCGACCGTCCGTGAGCGAGCGCGGAGGCGGGGAGGGGAGGGGCCAGGCCGGACGCGTGTAACCGCCGTCCACAGGCCCGATTTGACCCCGGCCGGACCAGGTCGTATCTTCTTTATGCTTATGCCGACGATCTGCCTGCGCCCGTGTTCGCACGGAGGCGCGGCCACGGCTCATGCACCCGTAGGCCCCGCATATCCTGGGGGTCTGTCGTAGTACTTATCCTGACACGCCCCTGGAGCCAGTAGTGAGCAAGCGTACGTACCAGCCGAACAACCGGCGTCGCGCGAAGGTCCACGGCTTCCGGCTGCGCATGCGTACGCGCGCCGGTCGCGCCATCATCGCCTCGCGCCGTCGCAAGGGGCGCGCGGCGCTGACCGTGAGCCACTAGGCCACGCCCAGCACCAAGCCCTTCGGGACCGTCCGGCCTTCTCGCCGGCCGGTCCCTTTGTCGTGGGAGAAGTACCGAAGCACGAAGGAAGCCGATGCTCTCGCCGAGGAACCGGATGCGCCACAGCGCCGAGTTCGGCTCCGTCATGCGTTCGGGACGGCGCGCGTCCAGGGACTGCCTGGGCGTCGTCTACCTCCCCCCGCCCTCCGGTGTCGCGGACGCCGACCCCCCGCGGGTCGGGTTCGTGGTCAGCAAGGCGGTCGGGGGAGCGGTGGTGCGCAAGCGCGTACAGCGCAGACTGCGCCACCTGATGCGGTCTCGGTTGGCTGTTCTGCCAAACGGTAGCCTGCTTGTAGTGCGCGCCCGACCCGCCGCCGCCACCGCGCGGCACGAGGACCTGGCCGCCCAACTCGACAGCGCGATCGCCGCGGCGACGCGCCCCCGCGGGACGTCGTCGCGCCGCCGGTCCGGCCGGGGCCGGCCTCGGCCCCCGGTGGCCGATCCCGCGGTGCGCGAGACAGCAGGGAACCGACGCCCGGACGAGGGCGGAGAGCGGTGGGGCCGATGACCGAGCACAGACCGACGGTGTTCGCGCGCGTGTTGATCCTGCCCATCCGGGGTTACCAGCGCTTCATCAGCCCGCTCTTCCCCCCGGTCTGCCGTTTCTACCCCTCGTGCAGCGCGTACGCCGTCGAGGCGCTGCGCGTGCACGGAGCTCTGTACGGGTTGTGGCTGGGAGCCCGGCGTATCGCCCGTTGCCACCCCTTCAATCCGGGGGGGCTTGATCCGGTTCCGCCGCCCAGGGGGCGCCGGAACGGGGAGTCCGAGGAGTCTGCGGGCGGAGCCGGCCACACCGGAACCCCTCCCGGGGACCAGTAGCTGAAGCGAATCACATAGGAGTTGGCCGGTGCTGGACTGGCTTTACAACATCGTCGGCTGGATCTTGGTCCAGATCCACTCGGGTCTGACCTACATCGGCCTCGACACGGACAGCGGCTGGGCCTGGGGCCTGTCGATCGTCCTGCTCACCGTGCTCATGCGGCTCCTGCTGGTGCCGCTGTTCGTCAAGCAGATGAACACGCAGCGCAAGATGCAGGACATCCAGCCCAAGATCCTGAAGCTCCGCGAGCGCTACAAGCACGACAAGGAGCGCTTGCAGCGGGAGTCCATGAAGCTCTACCAGGAGAGCGGTACCAACCCGATCATGGGTTGCCTGCCGCTCCTCCTGCAGATGCCGGTCTTCTTCGCGCTCTTCAGCGTGCTGCGCAGCGTCGCCGAGGGCAACGCCCAGTACAACTTCACCCCGGAGCTGGTGGAGAGCGCGCGTGCGGCGCTCATCTTCGAGGCGCCCGTCGCGGCCCAGTTCAACAGCACTCCCGAGGAGCTCCTCGCGCTCGGCGCGTCCGACCCGATCATGGCCAAGGTCATCATCGCGATCGCCTGCGTGATCATGGGTACGACGACGTTCCTCACCATGCGCCAGAGCATGAAGCGCAGCGTCTCCCAGATGCCCGACAACCCCATGATGCAGACCCAGAAGATCATGATGTACATGGCGCCCCTGTTCGGGCTCTTCGGTCTCATGATGCCCGTGGGTGTGCTGGTCTACTGGGTCACCTCCAACGTCTGGACCATGGGGCAGCAGCACTTCCTCTACAGCAGGCAGCCGGCCCCCGGCCAGGACGAGGCCAAGGCCAAGAGCGGTGCCTCCGCCAACGGTTCCGCCAAGGGCATGCTCAGCCGAAAGAAGGCGGCGGAATCCGCTCCTGAGCCGAAGGAACAGCCTAAGATCGAACGCAAGCAGCCGAGGAAGCAGCCGCGTTCCAAGCGGGCCGGTGGTGGTCCGCGCTAGGTTCTGCGGCTCCCGGCCGAGAAGGCGTTCGAGTGCGCAGGCGACACTGCCCCTGAGGCGTACGGCGGCCAGGGCGTGAGGGATGAGGAGACGGGATCGCTGTGGCAAGTAGCGAGGAAGAGAGCGGTGGCGTAGCGGTGGCTGAGGCGCCTGAGGCCGGAATCGATGTCGAGGCCCTGGAGAACGAGGGCGACATCGCCGCGGACTACATCGAGGGACTCCTCGACATCGCGGACTTCGACGGCGACATCGACATGGACGTCGAGGGCGACCGCGCGATGGTCTCCGTCGTCGGTGCCACCCTCGACGAGTTGATCGGGGAGAAGGGCGAGGTCCTGGAGGCCCTCCAGGAGCTCACCCGGCTGGCGGTGCACCGGGCCACCGGTGAGCGCAGCCGCCTGATGCTGGACATCGGCGGGTACCGCGAGGACCGCCGCAAGGTGCTCTTCCAGGTCGGGACGGACGCCGCCAACAAGGCCAAGGAGACCGGCCAGACCCAGCCCCTGGAGCCGATGACCCCGTTCGAGCGCAAGGTCGTGCACGACGCGGTGGCCGCCGCCGGTCTGCACAGCGAGTCGGAGGGGGAGGAGCCCCACCGCTACGTGGTGGTGCGGCCCGCCCCCTAGGCGCGGACACCCCGGAGGGGGTGGCGATGTTTCACGTGAAACATCG
>NZ_QPFC01001280.1:0-2786 GCF_003427465.1 Nocardiopsis sp. TNDT3
CCCCCCCCCCCCCACCGCGGGTACGGGGAGGAGCTGACTCCCGCGCGCCCGAGGGGCCGAGGGGCCGCGGGGTGTCGGGCGGGCTGGCACCCGGCAAGGCGCTGCGATGCGGGGCGTCCTCGCCTCGGGGGCTGACGCCCGAGGGAGGGAGAAGCGGCAGGGCCCGGACGCCCGCCGGGCCGGGGTGCTCGTGACGCCCGTGCCGCCGGGACGCGTCGGCCCCCGGTGCCGGCGCGGGTGCGGGGAGGGCGGTCGTCCCCTCCCCGCACCCGTCGGCGGCGAGGGGCGTTACTTGCCCAGGCCGGCGCGGCGCAGCGCCTCGGCCATCGCGCCCTGCGGGGCGGCGCCCCCGCTGTTGTCGCGGCCGCGTCCGCCGCCGTTGTTGCGACGGCCGCCGCCACCGCCGCCGTTGCCCCGGCGTCGGTCGTTGCCGCCGCGGTCGCCGCGCTCCTCGCGGCCGCCCCGGCCGCCGCGGGCGGGCGCCTCGTCGTCCAGGCGCATGGTCAGGGAGATGCGCTTGCGCGGGATGTCGACGTCCTGGACCTTGACCTTCACGATGTCGCCCGGCTTGACCACGTCGCGCGGGTCCTCCACGAACTTGTACGACAGCGCCGACACGTGCACCAGGCCGTCCTGGTGCACGCCCACGTCCACGAACGCGCCGAAGGCCGCCACGTTGGTGACCACGCCCTCCAGGAGCATGCCCGGGGTCAGGTCCTGGAGCTTCTCCACGCCCTCCTTGAAGGTGGCGGTGGTGAAGGCCGGGCGCGGGTCCCGGCCGGGCTTGTCCAGCTCGGCGAGGATGTCGGTGACCGTGGGCAGACCGAAGGTGTCGTCCACGAACTCCTCGGGGCGCACCCGCGACAGCAGGTCCTTGTTGCCGATGAGCGAGGGCAGGTCGGTCCCCACCCGGTCCAGGATGCGCCGTACCACCGGGTAGGCCTCGGGGTGCACCGCCGAGGCGTCCAGCGGGTCGTCGCCGCCGGGCACGCGCAGGAAGCCCGCGCACTGCTCGAAGGCCTTGGGGCCCAGGCGCGGCACCGAGCGCAGCGCCTCGCGGGTGCGGAAGGGGCCGTTGGCGTCGCGGTGCGCGACGATGTTGCGCGCCAGGGTGGAGGTCACGCCCGACACCCGGGTCAGCAGCGGCACCGACGCGGTGTTGACGTCCACGCCCACGCCGTTCACACAGTCCTCGACCACCGCGTCCAGGGAGCGCGACAGCTTGGTCTCGGCCAGGTCGTGCTGGTACTGGCCGACCCCGATCGACTTGGGGTCGATCTTGACCAGCTCGGCCAGCGGGTCCTGGAGGCGGCGGGCGATGGAGGCGGCGCCGCGCAGCGACACGTCCAGGTCCGGCAGCTCCTCGGAGGCGTAGGCCGAGGCCGAGTACACCGACGCGCCCGCCTCCGACACCATCACCTTGGTGAGGTTGAGTTCGGGGTGGCGCTTGATCAGGTCGGCGGCGAGCTTGTCGGTCTCGCGGGAGGCGGTGCCGTTGCCGATCGCGACCAGTTCCACGCCGTGGGCGGCGCACAGCCCGGCCAGGCTGTGGATGGCGCCGTCCCAGTCGCGGCGGGGCGCGTGCGGGAAGACCGTGTCGGTGGCCACGACCTTGCCGGTGGCGTCGGTGACCGCGACCTTGACCCCGGTGCGCAGGCCCGGGTCCAGGCCCAGGGTGGCGCGGCTTCCGGCGGGGGCCGCCAGCAGCAGGTCGCGCAGGTTGGCGGCGAACACGTTCACGCCGTCGTCCTCGGCCTGCTGCCACAGCCGCATGCGCACGTCGATGTCCAGCCGCACCAGGATGCGGGTGCGCCAGCCCCAGCGCACGGTGTCCTGGAGCCAGCGGTCGGCGGGGCGGCCGCGGTCCACGATCCCGAAGTGGTGGGCGATGGCGTTCTCGTAGGTGCTGCGGGGCGTGGTGCCGTCGGCGTTCTCGGCCGGGGCGTCCTCCGGCTCCAGGGTGAGGGTGAGGATCTCCTCCTTCTCACCCCGGTACATGGCCAGCACGCGGTGGGAGGGCAGTTGGGTGAGCGGTTCGGAGAACGCGAAGTAGTCGGCGAACTTGGCGCCCGCCTCCTCCTTGCCCTCGCGCACGGCCGAGCCCAACCGGCCCCTCTCCCACAGCCGCTCGCGCAGGACGCCGGTGAGGTCGGCGTCCTCGGCGAAGCGCTCCACCAGGATGGCGCGGGCCCCGTCCAGGGCGGCCTTGACGTCGGCCACCTCCTTGTCGGGGTCGACGTAGGCCGCGGCCGCCTCCTGGGGGTCCTGGGTGGGGTCGGCCAGCAGCCCCTCGGCCAGGGGTTCGAGCCCCGCCTCGCGGGCGATCTGGGCCTTGGTGCGCCGCTTGGGCTTGTAGGGGAGGTAGATGTCCTCCAGCCGCGCCTTGGAGTCGGCCGCGTGGATGCTGGCCTCCAGCGCCTCGTCCAGCTTGCCCTGGGAACGGATGGACTCCAGGATCGCGGTCCGGCGCTCGGCCAGCTCACGCAGGTAGCGCAGGCGCTCCTCCAGGGCGCGCAGCTGGGCGTCGTCCAGCGCTCCGGTGGCCTCCTTGCGGTAGCGGGCGATGAAGGGCACGGTCGATCCGCTGTCGAGCAGGTCGACGGCGGCGGTGACCTGGTGCGCGCCCACTCCGAGTTCCTCGGCGATGCGCTGGTCGATCGTGGGTGTCACAGGCGTCGTCACTGGTTAAACGTCCACTCTCTGGCTGTTCGGTGCGGGGACATTCTGGTGGCGGGGAGCGACATTGTCATCCCGTCGGCCCCGTGTCCCAGGTTCGCGCACTGTGG
>NZ_QPFC01000147.1:0-2140 GCF_003427465.1 Nocardiopsis sp. TNDT3
GCCCGAAACCCGTGCACGGGTTTCGGGCCGCTCGTGTCGGGGCATCCGACGCACCAGACCGCATTCATCGGCCTCCCGGGAGGTGGGCGATGTTCAGGAAGGACGTGGCGGAGGGCATCCACTGCGTGCGGGACGGGTACGTCAACTGGTTCATCGTCGAGGACGAAGGGCTGCTGACGATCGTCGACGCCGGGGTGGGGGGCTCGTGGGACTCCCTGCGGCGGGCCCTGATGCTGCTCGGGCGGCAGCCCCGGGACATCCGCGCCCTGGTGCTGACGCACGGGCACTTCGACCACCTCGGGTTCGCGGAACGGCTCCGGTCCCGGATGGGCGTTCCCGTCCACATACACGAGAACGACGTTCCGCTCACACGGCATCCCCGCCAGTACGGGCACGCGCGTGCCCGTACCCCCTACTTCCTGACGCAGGTGAAGGCCTTTCCGATGGTCGCCTCGTTCGTGGGGCGGCGGGCGTGGTGGCCGAAGCCGATCAGGGAGGTACACCGCTTCCGGGACGGCGAACTGCCGGTGCCCGGGGCGCCGCGGGTCGTTCCCACCCCGGGTCACACGCTCGGCCACTGCGCCCTGCACTTCCCGGACCGCGGAGCGGTCATCGCCGGCGACGCCGTGGTGACCCTCAACCCGTACCGGGGCACGTACGGACCGCAGATCGTGTCGGGAGCGGCGACCGCGGACGAGGAGCGCGCTCTGGCGTCGTTGGGCGCGATCGCGGACACGGGAGCGCGGACCGTGCTCGTGGGACACGGCGAGGAGTGGCGGGACGGTGCGGAGAGGATGGCCGAGCTCGCCCTTCGGCACGGCCCCTCCTGACACCGCGACGGCGTCGCGGGGACGGTCGGCCCGCGCCCTAGAGGAGGCGTTCGGCCAGCAGGCCCACGCCGATGACGATCATGGCGGCCCCGGAGAAGCGGCTGACGGCGCGCGCGGCGGCGGGGCGGGTTCCCAGCACCGTGCGGGCGAGCACGCCCACGCACAGGTAGACCGCCCCGCAGCTGGCCGTGTGCACCAGGCCCAGGGCGCCGATCTGCGCGGCCATCGGCCACCCGCCCGCGGGGTCGGTGAACTGCGGCAGCAGGGCCAGGAACAGCAGCAGCGCCTTGGGGTTGAGACCGCTGACGCCGGTGCCGGTCAGCACCCGCGAGCCCCAGGAGGAGGGCACCGCGGCGCCGCCCGCTCCGGGCACCGCGGGACGGGCCAGGGTGGCCGCTCCGAGCCACACCAGGTAGACGGCGCCCGCCAGGGTCAGGCCGGTGAGCACGGCCGGTGTGCTGGCCACCAGCGCCGCGACCCCGCCCGCCACGACCCCGGTGAGGGCGACGTAGCCCAGCAGCAGCCCGGACACCGCCGGGAGCACCGAGCGGTCCCTCAGCCCGGCGGAGATGGTGTAGGCCCAGTCCGCCCCCGGCACCAGGATCAGCAGGACCGACACCGTCCAGAACGCCGCGACCGAAGCCGGTTCCACGGCCACCCCTCTCCTCGAAACTCCTGTTCAGAGGGGAAGAGTAGCCACAAAACGCCCGAAAATGGTTCCACTTCTTGCGGCTGGAACCGCCGCTGGTGGAAGAATCTCCTCCATGGACAACGTCGACCGGAAGATTCTTGCGGAACTCCAGGAGGACGGCCGTCTGAGCGTCACCGAACTGGCCCACCGCGTCGGGCTCAGCGTCTCCCCGTGCCATCGCAGACTGCGCGAACTCGAACGCGCCGGGGTGGTCAGCGGGTACCGCGCGGTCGTGGACGCCGAGGCGGTGGGTCTGGGCTTCCAGGCGCTGGTCTTCGTCACCATGCGCCAGGAGGACCGGGACACCGTCGCGGCCTTCGAGCGGGCGGTCGAGGACATCCCCCAGGTCGTCCAGGCCGAGCGCCTGTTCGGCGACCCCGACTACCTGCTGCGCGTGGTCAGCGCCGACCTGGCCGCCTTCCGTGTGCTCTACGACGAGTCGCTGGCCACCCTGCCCGGCGTCCAGCACCTGAGTTCGACGCTGGTGATGAAGCACGTCGTGCGGGAGCGGCCCCTGCCCGCCTGAACCCGGGTGCCCGTGTCCGGGCGGCGGTCCGGAGCCCCGGACACGCTTGCGGAGCGGTCGGCGGACGCGCTCGGGCGCGGCCCCCGTGGGAGC
>NZ_QPFC01001281.1:0-1074 GCF_003427465.1 Nocardiopsis sp. TNDT3
GGTGGGGGTGGGCGTCGACCTCGGCGATGAGCTGGGCCTTGCGCTGGGGGGTGAGGAAGGAGGCGGTGAAGGAGTTGCGGGCCAGTTGGCGCAGCTGCTCGGCGCCCAGGCCCAGGTGGGTGTGCAGGGCCTGGTAGTTGTCGTGGACGTAGCCGCCGAAGTAGGAGGGGTCGTCGGAGTTGACGGTCACCAGCAGTCCGGCCTCCATCAGGGCGGGCAGGGGGTGCTGGGCCAGGTCGGGCACGGCGCGCAGGCGCACGTTGGACAGCGGGCACACGGTCAGCGGGGTCTGGGTGGCGGCCAGGTGGGTGACCAGGTCGGGGTCCTCCAGGCAGCGGATGCCGTGGTCGATGCGTTCGGCGCCCAGGAGGTTGAGGGCCTGCCAGATGTAGGAGGCGGGGCCCTCCTCTCCGGCGTGGGCGACGCGGCGCAGGCCCAGGTCGCGGGCGGCGGCGAAGACCTCGGTGAACTTCTCGGGCGGGTGGCCGACCTCGGCCGAGTCCAGGCCGACGGCGCTGATGTGTTCCAGGTGGGGTCGGGCCTGGTGGAGGGTGTCCAGGGCTTCGGCGGCGGGGCGGTCGCGCAGGAAGCACAGGATCAGGCTGGTGCTGATGTTGTGGGTGTGTTCGCTGGTGTTCAGGGCGGCCGTGAGGCCGTTGACGACCGTGTCCAGGCTGATGCCGCGGCCGGTGTGGGCCTGGGGGTCGAAGAAGATCTCGGCGTGGCGTACGCCCTGGGCGGCGGCGCGGTCGAGGTAGGCGGTGGCCAGGTCGGTGAAGTCGGCCTCGGTGCGCAGGACGTCCATGAGGGCGTAGTACAGGTCCAGGAAGGACTGCAGGTCGGTGAAGGAGTAGGCGCGGCGCAGGGAGTCGACGTCGGGGTGGGGCGGGGTCAGGCCGTTGCGTCGGGCCAGGGCGAAGGCCAGTTCGGGTTCCAGGGTGCCTTCGATGTGGACGTGGAGTTCGGCCTTGGGGATGGGCATGGTGGTGCTCGTGCCTTCGCGGTCGGGGTTGTGTGTTGGCCATTGTGGCTGATGGGTGGGGGTGCCCCGGCCGGATCGGTGTGGGTTGTGGG
>NZ_QPFC01001282.1:0-1817 GCF_003427465.1 Nocardiopsis sp. TNDT3
AGCTGGCGCGCTTTCGTTGCCGCCAGAAACCCCCAGCAGGAATGGCGCAGGGAGGGGCCCTGAAGACGGCCCCTCCCTACCCTTCAATTCATTACCCCCGTTGAGCACAGGGCGCTTAAGGGCACACCAAAACCTCCGTGGGTGGGATCCCCCCTATTTCCAGGAAACCATCACCACCCCACCCGCGACCAGCCCCGATGCGCGCCTGTGGAAAACGCGGCCTTACAAAGACCGCCCCACTCATGGAGAGCACCGACCCGCAGTGACCATCCACTCGCGGAGACCACCGATCCGCAGTGACCACCGATCCGTAGTGACCACCGTCCCGCGGGGACCACCACTCTCCGAACCCATCCGAGTTCCTCCGAGTTCCTCCGGACCCATCCGAGTCCCTCCGAACCCACCCGGGCCCGTCCAAGTCCATCGGACTCATCCGAAACCATCCGAACCCGTCCGAACCCATCCAGACCCATCCGAGCTCAGTCGTGGAAGACCAGCTCGTCCGGGCCGAGGGCCGTGAAGTCGGCCTCCTCGATGGGGCCGCCCTCGCGGTCGGTCACACGGGGCTCCTGGACCATCTCGATGCTGCCGCCCGACTCGTACCGGACGACGTAGACGCCCTGGTGGCCGCCGTGGTCACCGTCTCCGGAGGCGAAGGGGACGGGGCTGGGGCCCTGCCACTCCTGGGACTCCAGGGCGTCGACGAGCGACTGGCGGGTGAGGTCCTCGCCCGCCGACCTGAGAGCCTGGGCGAACATGACGGCCTGGGTCATGCCGAAGACGTGCGTGTTGGTGATCGTGCCGCCCTCCCCGTACTCCTCGTACACGTCGATGAAGAACCGGGCCCACTCGTCGTCCTCGTCCTCCACGCGCGGCATGTAGCTCGTGATGAGCATGCCTTCGAGGAACTCGTCGGCGGGCACGCCCTCGGCGTCGGTGTCCTGCGTGAACTCCGCCAGCAGGCCCTGGAGGGTGGCGGTGTCGCCGCCGATGCTGGAGACCACCCACTGGGGCTCGTAGCCGATGCTGGCCGCCTCCAGCATGCCGAGCGCGACGAACGCCGGGATGCAGGAGCACACGACCACCTCGGCCCCGGTGCGCTCCAGTTCGGCGATCTGGGCGCTGAGGTCGGGCACCTCGGACTCGTAGTGCTCCCGGGCCACGACCTCGTCGCCGAGGTACTGGTCGAGCCCGGTCTGGGAGTCCTCGCCGACGTCGTCGTTCTGGAACAGGTAGCCGACGCTCTGGTCGGGGAAGTTCGCCGCGATGTACTCGCCCTGGATCTTCGCCTCCTTGGTGTAGTCGGTCTGCCAGCCGTAGGTCAGCGGGTGCTCGTCGGGGTTGTTCCACGCCAGGGCGCCCGAGGACGGGAAGACGTCGGGCACGCCCTCCTCGTTGAGGTAGTCGAGGACGCTGCTGTGCGTGGGCGTGCCCAGACCGCCCACCATCGCGAAGATCTCGTCCTCGATGACCAGCTGCCGGGTCACGTCGATCGTCCGCGCGGGGTCGTAGGCGTCGTCCTCGACCCGGTAGTCGATCTCGCGCCCGTTCACGCCGCCCTGGGCGTTGACGTACTCGAACACGGCGCGGGCGCCCTGGGAGACCGCGAGGTAGCCGGGGGCCGCGGGCCCGGTCAGGGGCTGGTGGGAGCCGATGACGACGGCGTCGTCGGTGACGCCGGTGGAGACGTTCAGGTCGACCTCGGAGCCCTCGGTGACCTCACCGGCGCCGGTGCAGGCCGTCGCCAGCATCGTCAGGGCCAGGGAGGCCGCCAGGGCGGCCCGGGTTCCGCTGCGGTTGCGCATGGGGTTCTCCTT
>NZ_QPFC01001283.1:0-1523 GCF_003427465.1 Nocardiopsis sp. TNDT3
GTCCCCGGGCGCGCGGTCGGCGACACCTCCTGGCAGGAGGTCGCGCTGAGCGCCGAGACGGCGGCGGCCTCCGGCGAACCGGTCCCGCGCACCGTGGACGCCTCCGGGGTGCTGGCCACCCTGACCCCGCCCGACCTGGGGGTCGTCGTGTTCAACGGCGGCTACCTGCACCCCGCCCTCCAGCCCGAGCAGGCCATGGGCGCCGCACTGGCCCGGGCGGGACGGCGGCCGGGAGCCTGGGCGCGCCCGCCGGCGGAAGGAGTGGAGGAGCTGCGCGGCTGGTTCGCCCGGCAGATCGGCGGCTCCGTCGGCGCGGCCGACGTGCTGGTCACCGCGGGCGGGCAGAGCGCGCTGACCACCGCGCTGCGCGCCCTGGCCCACCCGGGGGCGCCCGTTCTGGTGGAGTCGCCCACCTACCCCGGTCTGCTGGCCGTCGCGCGTGCCGCGGGCCTGCGGCCCGTCCCCGTCCCGGTGGACGCCGAGGGGATCCGCACCGACCTGCTGGAGCAGGCGTTCGCGGCCACCGGCGCCCGGGTGCTGGTGTGCCAGCCGCTCTTCCACAACCCCACCGGGACGGTCCTGGCCCCCGCCCGGCGGGGCGAGGTGGTGCGGATCGCGCGCGCCGCGGGCGCTTTCGTGGTGGAGGACGACTTCGCCCGCCACCTGGCGCACGCTGACGCCGCGGCTCCGCCGCCCCCGCTGGCGGCCGAGGACCCCGACGGCACCGTGGTGCACGTGCGGTCGCTGACCAAGGCGACCTCGCCCAGCCTGCGCGTGGGTGCGATCGCCGCGCGGGGACCGGTGACGCGGCGCCTGCGCGCGATCCAGCTGGTGGACAGCTTCTTCGTGGCGCGCCCCCTGCAGGAGGCCGTGCTGGAGCTGGTCGGCTCGCCCGCGTGGGGCCGCCACCTGCGCGCGGTGGCGGCGGGCCTGCGCGAGCGCCGCACGGCCATGGCCGCGGCCCTGGCGCGTGAACTGCCGGAACTGGCGGCGCCGCACCTGCCCGCGGGCGGACACCACCTGTGGCTGCGGCTGCCCGGTGAGACCGACGAGGCCGCGCTCGTGTCCGCGGCGCTGCGCGCCGGGGTGGCGGTGGCCGCAGGCCAGGCCTACTTCCCGGCGGAGCCGACCGCCCCGCACCTGCGGCTCAGTTACGGCGGCGCGGCCGGGACCGCCGAGATCACCGAGGGGGTGCGCCGCCTGCGCACCGCGTTCGCCGGTACCGCACCCGGGGAGTGAGGGACGCCTACCCCAGGGTGTCCTGCGCGCTCTCCCAGACACCGGCCGGAACCCGCTCCAGCAGGCTGATCGCCGCGTCGGCGCGCTCCCGTACACGGCCGGTCTCCAGTGCTCCGCGCTCCCAGGCCACCAGGTACCGGCCGCCGAAGCGGAACGGGCACACGCCCTCCCGCGACAGCAGCCACTCCCGCACCGGCTCCCCCAGGACGGTCGCCGCGAAGGCCCCGTCAGCGGCCACCACGGCGAACCGCTCGTCGAAGGCGGCCTCGCCCGCGCTCCAGGCG
>NZ_QPFC01001284.1:0-1474 GCF_003427465.1 Nocardiopsis sp. TNDT3
GAACCGGCTCGGTCGGGAACGCCGGCCGACCGTCGGGGCCGGGTCGGGCGGGACGGGTCAGACGCGGCGTGCCAGCAGGATGCTGATGTTGTCCTTGCCGCCCGCCTCCATGGCGGCCTGCCACAGGGCGTACACGGCGGCCTCGTCGCTGCCCGCCTCGGCGATCATCCGCTCCATCTCCTCGGGCAGGACCAGGTCGGACAGGCCGTCGCTGCACATGAGCCAGGCGCTGGGGTCGGCCGCGTCGTCCCGGCCCACGTGCGGGACCATCGTGCCGCCCGAACTGCCGCCCAGGGACTGGGTGATGAAGTTCGTGGTGACCGGACGGCCGTCCTCGGACGGGGGCAGCGCGGGCGAGTCGTCCTCCGAGAGCTGGCGCAGGCGGCGCCCCTCCAGGCGGTAGGTGCGGGAGTCGCCGACGTTGAACCAGAAGTTGCCGTCGTTGTTGAGCAGGACGCCCGCGACCGTGGTCCCCATGCCGGAGAACTCGGTGTGCTGGGTGGCGTGGTCCTTGATCTCCTCGTCGATGTTGCTCAGCAGCTGGGCTATCTCCTCGGGGCCGCTGAGCCGCGGACCCATCTCGGCCATGCGGTGCACGGCGTGCTCGGAGGCGATCTCCCCCGCGGCCTGACCGCCGATCCCGTCGGCGACCGCCAGGATGACGGGCTCCCCGACCGGGAGGACGCAACGCACCGGCGAGGTCATGTTCGCACTGGCGACGGTCAGGGCACCCATGACGACGGCGTCCTCGTTGGCGGGGCGGATAGCGCCCCGGTGCGTGAGGGCCGTGACAATGACTTCCCCACCAGCGACACCCATACGCCCTTCCTCCCGTTTCATCGGCCGTGGCCGGTTGCCCGGCGCCCCGCGCCGGGCCTTGGTCGAGTCCCGTTCAACGTCTGGATTCTGTCACCGTACCGAGCCACCGCCGGAGTGGGTCAAAATCCGCGTACATCATGGCGGAAAACACCCGGATACGCAGTTCCCGCCCCGGTTCCCGCCGCCGGACGTGCCGTGCCGGGCGATCCGCGGTGCGCGCCGGGCACTCCCGGTGTTCCGGTCTGACAGTAGCGGCGGTGCGGCCGACCCGACAGGGGCCACCCACGGGTACCGCGAAACCGCAGACCAACCGGGAGAACTCCGGGGTTACGGACAGCACCGAACCCCCGCGGTTCTTGGTGTCGGATTCGCGTCACGTTGTCGAGACGCGAACCGTCTGGCAGAATGAACCCCGTTGGGTGTCTAAGACGCAGACACACACGACCAGCCCCGTGCGGCATCATCCTGTCACGCATGGTGGCCCCAGTCTTCCCCGACCGGTCGTTTGGTGTGATCTCCGTGCGTCTTCCCTTCTTTCTTCCTCTCCCCCCTCCGTTCAGCCGCAGCCGTACGCGCCATGCGCCTACGGCTCCTCGTGCTGCCGGGAGGCCTCCACCGGCGCGCCGTCCGGCACCGTGTGCCGCCCTCCCCTGAC
>NZ_QPFC01001285.1:0-2514 GCF_003427465.1 Nocardiopsis sp. TNDT3
CGTGTTCGACCTTGTTCTGGGTGGTCATGCGGGCGGAGGTGTAGCCGCCGTTGGCTTCCCTGCGTGCGGTGATGACGAGGTTGCCGTTGCCGTCGAGGGCGGAGTTGGCGCGGCTGCTGGTGTAGTTCTGGAGTTCGTTGTTGCCCCAGCCGTGGGCGCCGGTCTCGTGGTTCCAGTTGGCGGGGTCGGGGGCGCTTCCGGCGGCGCCGTCGAACTCGTCGGACCAGACGACGTCCCCGGGCGCGGCGCTGAGTTCGGCGTTGGCCTCGTCCACGTCGGCTCCGGTCCACTGCGGTGCGGTGAGGATCGCCGCGGCCAGCGCGGCGGAGGCGGTCACCGCCGTGGCGACGGTGGCGGTGCGGCGGGTACTGCGGCGGGCGCTCTTGGTCATGGCGTACTCCGGTGAGCGGGGGGACGGGCGAGCCCGGCGCCGCGACGCGTGCGAAATAGCGGGTCCCGCACGTGCCGCGAGGGGCTTGCCCGCGTGGGCGGACGCCCACTGAACAAGCGTTAAGTGACTGTACGTACGCGACCGCTCGCGGACAAGGGGGGTCGTGCGAAAAAGTTGGGATCGCTCCCATGGGGCTGGGGTGAAACGTGTGGTCTGTGTGCTTTTGGGGTGGTGTGGTCTTCGCAGGAGAGGACCTGTGGGGCGCGCCGTGTCCCGGCGCCTGAGTCCCAAGCCCTCGTGCTTACGGGGTCGGGCCGGATTCGGGTCACGCGCCACACGGCGGTCGGCCCACGTCCTCGTGCTCGCGGAGACAGGTGTTTCGGGCGTCCCTGCCCAGGCGCTCCGGACGCCCGTGCCCCCGCGTTCCTGCGCGGGCCGCCGGGACGAAAGCGCGAGCCGCGCGACCGTCGGCCTTCGGGCCCCGACGACGACGGGCCCCGCGGAGCGCGCGCTCCACGGGGCCCGGCAGGCGGGGCGTCAGCCGTTCAGGGTCTCCTGGAGCAGCGGGACCAGCTCGTCCAGCGCGTGGGAGATGCCCGGGTACGAACCGCTGGAGAAGGCGTTGGCCAGCTCCGGGTCGTCCAGGATGACCAGTCGGCCGTCCTCGGCGGAGGGGATGCCCTGGAGCACCGGGTCCTCGCGCAGGTGGTCCGCCGTGCCGCCGATGGGGAACATGACCGTCAGGTCCGCGTCCAGGACCTCCAGCCGCTCCGGGCTCAGGTCGACGTAGAAGGCGCCGTCGGCCATCTCCTCGACCTCGGGCTCGTACCGGAAGCCCAGCTCCTGGAGCAGGTCCACCCGGGAGTCGCCGGGCACGTAGGCGCCGTACTGGCCGTCGAAGTAGGCCCCCACGGTCAGGGTCATGTCGGCGAACTCGGGGTTCTCCTCGCGGATCCGGGCGAAGCGGCCCTCCAGCTCCTCGATGAGCTCCTCGGCGCGCTCCTGCTCGCCGACCACCTGGGCGACCTGTCGGGTCTGCTGCTGCCAGGTGGTGCCGTAGGTGACCTCCACCCCGGGCGGCGGGCCGACCACGGGGGCCACCGGAGAGAGCGTGTCGTAGCGCTCCTGGCTGTTGTCGGAGCGGGTGTCGAGGATGACGTCGGGCTCCAGGGAGGCGATCGCCTCCAGGTTCGGCTCCATGGTGCCGAGCTGGACCGGCTCCTCCTCGAACATGTCGGCCGCCCACGGGCCCACGCCCGTGCCGCCGTAGGCCTGCCAGTCGGCCACGCCGACCGGCTGCACGCCCAGCGCCAGCGCGGTCTCGGCGTCGGACCAGCCCATGGCGACGACGTTGGTCGGCTTGTCCGCGATCTCCACGTCGCCGAAGAGGGTCTCGACGGTGACCGGGTACCCCTCGGCGACCTCGCCGTCCGAGCCGCCCTCCTCGGAGCCGGAGGTCTGGCCGCCGCAGGCGGCGAGCAGCAGGAGGGAGAGCGCGCCGGCGGCGATCGCGCCGCCGCGGGTCAGCGGACCGGGGTTCATGGGGCCTCATTCGGTCGAGTGGATGAGCTTAGCCTTGCCTAAGCAAGGTTATGGTGCTGGAGGCGTCCGTTTTGCGCAAGCCCGTGGTGGGAGGGCGTGGAAAACCGCGTATGCCGGTGAAGCCCGTTGTGCACGGTCGTCGGCGGGGCCGCGCGGCGCTCCTCGCGGGCCGGTGACGTGTCGAGGGTCACACCGTCACGAGTAGGCCGCCACGCCGTGGCGCCAGTAGCCGATGAAGGCGATGTCGTCCTTGGGGACGCCGTGTTGGCGGACGAGGGTGCGGCGCAGTTCGGTGGGGAGGGCGTTCTCTCCGGCGACGAAGCAGTAGGGGCGTCCTGGGGGGAACTCGGCGGTGCGTACGGTTTCCAGGGCGAGTCGTCCGGGGACGGTGTGGGGGTCGGTGCGGGCGAGCCAGTGCACGTCGACTCCGGGCGGGGCCTGGACGGGGCGTACGTCTTCGGGGCAGGGGACTTCGAGGTAGGCCTGTCCTCGCAGGTGGGCGGGGGCCTGTTCGAGGATGGAGAGCAGGGCGGGTACGGCGCTCTCGTCGCCGACGAGCAGGTGCCAGTCGGCCTCCTCCG
>NZ_QPFC01001286.1:0-1648 GCF_003427465.1 Nocardiopsis sp. TNDT3
GGGGTGTCGGGCCGGTGCGACACCACCGGGCCCCGTGCCCGAGAGTTCGGCCCCCTCCGGGGTGGCCGCCGATCGCAAAGGCTGGAAACTGGCCATGTCGAACAGTCCGTCCGCGAAGGACTCGGCCACAACGAACGCCGCCTCCTCCCCCCGCCCCGAGGACGAGAAGCTGCCCGCGCGGCTGCTCCTGGTCTACGGGCTCCAGCACATCCTCACCATGTACGCCGGCGCGGTGGCGCCGGCCCTCGTCATCGGCGCCGCCGCCGGGCTCGCGAACGACCCCGCCGCCATGGGCATCCTCGTCAGCGGCGCGCTCCTCGTGGCGGGGTTCGCCACCCTCATGCAGACCGTGGGCCACCGGCGCGTCGGCGCACAGATGCCGATCGTGGTGGCCTGCTCCTTCGTCCCCGTCAGCGCCATCACCTCCCTGGCCGCGGGGCAGGACGGCGAGAACCTGCCCGTGGCCTTCGGCGCCTCGCTCGCCGCCGGAGTCTTCGCCCTGGCGCTGACGCCGTTCTTCGGGCAGCTGATCCGCTTCTTCCCCCCGATCGTCACGGGCACCATCATCACCGTCATCGGCGTCAGCCTCATGCCGGTGGCGGCGCGGTGGATCATGGACGGCGGCGCCCGCACCCTGGAGGACGGCTCCACGGTCCCGGCCGCGCCCCTGGCCAACCTCGGACTGGCCGGGCTCACCCTCGGGGTGATCGTGCTCGGCTCCCGGGTCCTCCCCGGCATCTGGGGGCGGCTGTCCATCCTCCTGGGCCTGGTCGTGGGCACCCTGGTCGCCGTCCCCCTGGGCATGGCCGACTTCAGCCGGGTGGGCGAGGCCGACATCGTGTTCGACCCGACCTCGCTGTTCTACTTCGGCGCGCCCCGGTTCGAGGTCGCCGCGGTCGTCACCATGTGCGTCATCATGCTCGTGGTCCTGACCGAGGGGGCCTCGCACATCATCGCGGTCGGGGAGATCACCGGCTCGAAGGTGGACGCCAAGCGCATCTCGGCGGGCCTGCGCGCCGACGTGAGCGGGTCGATCATCGGGCCGGTCTTCAGCGCCACCCCCACCAGCTCCTTCGCGCAGAACATCGGACTGCTGGCCCTGACCAAGGTGCGCAGCCGCTACGTGGTGGCCACCGGCGCGGGCATCCTCGTCGCGCTGGGGATGTTCCCGGTGCTGGGCGGCGCCATGGCGGCCATCCCCACGCCCGTGCTCGGCGGCGCGGGCCTGGTGCTGTTCGGCAGCGTGGCCGCCAGCGGCGTCAAGACCCTGGCCAAGGTGGACTTCACCAACAACCTCAACCTGGTGCTGGTGGCCGCCTCCGTGGGCGTGGCGGTCATCCCGCTGGCCTACCCGACCTTCTACGCGTTCCTGCCCGAGTCGGTGGAGCTGGTCGCGCACTCGGGCATCATCGGCGCGGCCGTCGTGGCGATCGTGCTCAACGTGTGCTTCAACGTGATCGGACGCGGGAGCTCCGCCGCCCCGGCCGAGATCGACGCCGAGGAGATCGGCAGCGCCGGTCCCGGGGAGGCCAAGTACACCGACCAGGCCCGGGAGGCCTACCGCGACGGGGGCGCCGAGCCCCTGGACAAGCCCCGGGCGTGACCGCCGACGGGGCGGGGGCCCCGCCTCCCGCCCCCGGAGCCGGGG
>NZ_QPFC01001287.1:0-2274 GCF_003427465.1 Nocardiopsis sp. TNDT3
GCGGTGAAAGCGTCGTGCTCCCCGGCCAGCGTCCACCGCAGGAGGGCGTTCAGGCTGGGGTCGGCCCTCCCCTCCCGGTCGGTGACGGCCGAGGTCAGGAACACCCGCGCCTCCCCGAAGTCGGCCTCGGCGTCCCGCAGCAGGTTCCCCAGTCCCAGGGTCCGTTCCGCCCACACGCGCTGGTCGGTCTCCCCGGGCGCGATGGCCGTGCCCCGCACCAGGTCGCCGCGCGTGACCACCACCGCGAGGCGGGCCTGGCGCAGTCCCCGCCCGCCCCGGCGCCGGGCCAGCATCCGGTACTGTCGCCGGATCTCGTCGCGCACCGCCCCGTAGGCCAGTTCCGGATCGCGGGTGTGCGACCGGTCCCCGGCCAGCCGGGCCCTCTCCCGCGTGGTCAGCGAACGCCACACCGACTCGATCCCCAACGGGTCCACCGCCAGCACGAACGTCGTCGCCCGGCCCAGGTAGGCCAGCTCCTCGACGGTCGCCGACCGGTTGAACCGCTCGCCCGCCGCGTCGAACAGCTGCATGAGCAGTGTCCTGCCGCTCGCGCCCACCCGCACCGTCAGCCCCCGCACCTCGCGGCCCGGGGGAGTGGGCGCGGTCCGGGACCCGGCCGCGAGCACCCGCTCGCCCTCCCGAAGCCGCCGCACCGTCTCCTCGCCCACCGGCTCCACGTACGCCTCCGGCGCCCGGCGCGCGGCCTGAGCCAGCGCCAGGTTCATAGCGGTCACCAGCCGCGTCTTGCCCGCGCCCGTGCCCCCGAACAGCGGCAGCACGAACTCCCTGGCCTCGCCCGGACGGTGCTCCAGCCCCCGGTCGCAGTGCGGACACCGCGCCTCCAGGTCGGCCGAACCCAGCAGGAGCAGCGTGGGCAGGCGCGCTCCGCACAGGCACTCCCGCCGCCACAGCCCCCGCCCGCCGGGGCGTATGGCGCCGTGCCGCCGACCGCAGCGCGCGCACAGGTAGGCCGGGTAACCCAGCCGCAGGAAGCACCCCGGGCACACCATGCGGATCCGGCGCACCAGCAGCAGTCCCGAGTCCGCGAGCCGCAGCGCTCCGACGGCGGTCCACGCCGCGGCCAGATAGAGGCCCACCACCAGGGCGTGGGCCAGGAACTGCGGCAGCAGGAACACGCTCCAGGGCGCCGCGGCCCCCCAGTTGTGCGCCACCACCGCGCGCAGGTCCCACCAGGCCGGACCGCCGTGGTAGGCCAGGTGCGCGGGGTCGTCGCGGGTGCCGGGCAGCGGCTCGTCCGGGTGGTCGCCCGCCCACATCACCTCGCGCACACGGCGCAGGTAGGAGAGCACCAGCACGCACCACCCGGCGAGGAGGGCGGCACCTCCCCCGAGCACCACGGCGCTCACCAGTCCCGCGAGCAGCCACCACCGCAGCAGGTAGACGACCACCAGGCCCAGGCCCGCAGCGGCGGCGACCAGGAGCGCCACCCCCATCTGCGCGCCGCCGTCGTCGCGCCGCGACCGCGCCGCACGCCCCGCGGACGCCGCCCGCCTGAGCGCCGACCACCCCGTGAGCGCGCTCCGCCCTCCGGAGGCCGCCCGCCTCGGCGCAGACCGCCCCGCGGACGCCGCCCCCCTCATGACCGCCGCTCGCCCGACCGCGAACCCAGTCCCAGGAACCCGCGCCCGCGCGGTTCGCGCGAGCGCTGCGCCCACTCGTCGAAACCGGCCGCGGACTCGCGCGGCAGCTGTCTGCGCATCCTCGCCAGGTGGCGCCGCCGCCACCCGCCCACGGCCGGTGCGAGCACCGACGCGTCCAGGTGCCCGGCCCGCCGGTGCCCAGCCAGGATCCGGTGCCTCGTCGCCCGGTAGACCAGGGCTGCCGTGGCCGTGTCCGGACGGTCGTCGGCCAGCCGGGCCGACACCGCCTCGCCGTAGGCCTCGAACACCTGCGCCGGGCAGTCCCGCAGGGCCTCGGCCAGCAGCGAGCACTGACACCATCCCAACAGCACGCGCACCACCAGCCGCCAGGCCACCTCCTCCACCGCCGGATGGGCTCCCCGCACGGCCGCGTACACGGCGGCGAGCCGGTCGTGCGCACGGTCCTCCCCGGCCGCGCGCAGTGCGACCAGGGACGGGCGGACCTCCGACCACTCCACGACGACCCGTCGGCCGGAATCGGGAAGCCGGGTCCGCAACCAGTGCCGGGACACCTCGTCCACCAGCTCACGCCACGTCCGCTCCTGGCCCGCCCCGGGGGGCGCCGCCATCGCCTCGGCCACCCAGCCGCCCACCCCCGGCGCCACCAGGACCC